>NZ_JBTNCY010000008.1:0-270235 GCF_054511255.1 Arthrobacter monumenti
CACACCCGCCGAACCAGCAGCGCCACCATCAGCCGGGCCCTCCGCCCCACCGTCAGCTCCGCCGTCCTGCACACCCGCCGAACCAGCAGCGCCACCATCAGCCGGGCCCTCCGCCCCACCGTCAGCTCCGCCGTCCTGCACACCCGCCGAACCAGCAGCGCCACCATCAGCCGGGCCCTCTTGTTGATTCGGATCCTTCTGTGGGTTAGTCATGCTTCCTCCTGAGAATTAGAAAAGCTGAGGTAAGGCACCAGGTACCAGCGCCTGATTGTACGACCGGGCGACGTATATTAGGCACCACCCACCATCACCATATCGCCAGACGGGTTGTCCGAACAGGGTGCGTACCTTGTTCAGATATAAAACCGTCCAGCTGTCGCTGCGCATTTCTTAGGGCACTCCGTGCTCTGAAGACTCGTAGCATCTTCCGGACTTTTATCTTGTCGAACCGGGCCAGGGCGTCGTATCCATAGTAGGAGTGGCCAGAGTGCCCCGCCCTGCAGTCCCGTACGCGACGAAGGTAGAGCTTAATCCGGTGGTTCTTCCGTCTTGTCGTCCTCGACGGGCGGTTTTTCGTCTGTGCTGATGGTTTCGTTTTCCGGCCCCGGGCCGCCGTATCCGCCCTCGATGGTTTCGCCTTGGCCCTGCCGGTCTGACCCCTGCTTCTGCGCCGGTCCTTGCTCCGGTTTTTCTTCGTCATTGCCGCGCATGATCTTCTCCTCCTCTCTCGAAGGTTGGTTCGCGTATTAGCTTATGCACCGGTTGAACTTGAGAACAGGGCCGCCGCCGAAATCTGCAGCTGACATCACGTGTCATCAGCCTCCGCCGCTGCCGGAGGCTGATGGACCGGAAAGCACTCAGCAGCGCTACCCGTTAAGCTTCAGTCTCGTAGCGACCGATTTGAACGCGGTGCCTGGGACACTGCCTGCCTTTGCTCTGCGAACCGTCCGGCGGCGTCGGCGGGCTTGTGGCGCACCATGGAGTGATGTGCAGCCAATCCGCCGGGACCGCCGGCTTCGAATACCTGACGATGCAGCCACAGTGCGTCATCAACGCTGGGATTTTCTGGCTCAAGGGTCGGTCGTGGAGAAGGGCCCGCCATCCCCGCAGAGATGCCCAAGACCTAAGGAGAGCACTCATGACACAGTCCGGAGCTCCCTACGCCGAAACCCGCCAAACTCCCCCTGCTACAGCCTCCCTTCGCGCCCTGCAGGTGACCGCCGCAGTGAGCCTGCTCGCGCTGATCTACCAATTCATCACCGCCGGCAACATCTTTTCCGGCAGTATCGCCGCACTGGACCTCCACGGTGCCGGGGCAATCGCGATGCACGTGATCTTCGGACTGGCCACCGTGGCGGCAGCAGCAGCACATTGGCGTATCCGGCACGCACCGCTGTGGCCCGCAATAGTCACCGCGGTTGTGTTCTTGCTCAGCTTCGTACAAGCGTATCTTGGCAGCGGCGGGACGCTGTGGGCTCACGTGCCTGGCGCGCTGGTGCTCACCATCGGCGTCGTATGGGCCACCTCGTGGTCCTTCAGCCGCAGAGCGCGACGCTGACTGCTCGATAAACGCCTGCCGATTGTTCGGCAGGAAAACAGCCGATGCGCTTGCGGTGATGGAGCAGCCGCCTGCATGGGCCCGCGTGCGTCCGGACCGTATTTGCTGCAGTGCGCGGCGCCAAGGACCCTCCACACCGGCAACCGGGCCGGCGTGAAGTGTGTTCTATAGGTCGACGGTGCGGTTTTCGCCGACGTCGGACTGTCCCCCGGTGGTTTTGGACTTGGCGAATTGGATCATGGTGGCGATGGTGCCGCCGGGTGTGTCCCAGTATTCGGCCGAATCGGCGTCCACCCTGAGGAAGACCAGACCAGGGGTTTCGGGGCCGTCCGGAAACCACGCCTCGACAGCAGGATTCCACAGTTCCCTGGCCTTGGCGGCGTCTTCGACCACCTGCGCCTCACCGCTGACCGAGACCCAGGCACCCCGGCCACCGAAAGAGATGTTGACTCTGGGGTCGACCCGGGCGTGGGCCACCTGGGACGTGTCACGGCTGGTGAAGAACCACATGTCGCCGTCGGATTCGACCTCTTGAAGGGCCAGCGGCCTGCTGACCAGTTGCTGGTCTTCGTTGATAGTGGTGAGCATGCCGATCTTTGAGTCGTTGATCAGGTCCACAACTTTGCGCACGTCTGCAGTTTCAGACATTTGTTCTACCTCCATTTGTGTGGTGAAGCCTTGGTGATTACTGGCTTTAGGAGCAGCCTGGAGAGCAGGCTTTGCCGACGCTGCAGTTGGCCTTCGCGGCCCCGAGATCGTGCACGGAGCGCGATAACAGACTACCCATGACGACACCTGTTCCTAACCGTTCGAAGCTTGTTTATAGTGTTAAAATACACTAAGGCATAGAACTAACAGCTCACTTACTATATCAGTATGTGAACTGGCTATTGTGGACTCACCACCGGTCCACGGCCGGGCCCGTTGAACTGATATACATTTCGGAGTGGAACAACACGAGCTGCGGCCGGGGCCGGCACATCGATGTCGCCAGATGGGAGATTGCTGATGAATATCAGTGACGTGAAGTGGAACGAAGAAGCGCGACAGAAAATCCTGTACGACGCGGATTATGCGCTGCAGCAAGCCCTGCGTGAAGCGGCCCAAACACTGCCGGATGCGAATCGGGACAGGGTGTATGAATTTCTGGTCGGCAAGCTCGAAGGGCAGTTTGTCGACTTTCAGCCCGGCCCGGATCTGGGCGAGTATGCCGGCGCTGTCGCCGCCGGTGACATAAAGTTCGAAGGGTAGGTTGCCATGTCCAGTCATAATCCGGATCCGGAAGATGGCGACCTGACCGGTCTCGAGCCTGGAGGCGGCGTCCCGCCGGGTGAGACGCCTCCGGCCGAGGCCAGTTCCCCCGCGCCGGAGCACGAGCGGGACGACCGGCAGGATAAGAACCACCAGGGCGGTTGGCTGATCGGTACCGGAGCCGTATTCGTCGCCGTGATTGCCGCGGCCATTATCGGCCGGATATTCGGCATTTACTAGCACCGTAGCGTTCACCTGCGCCCTATGGCCGTGGCGCCGGCGGCGTGCCAGACTGGGAAACCCTATAACCACACGCCAGGCGAATAGAACAGAAGGAGAATCAGATGATTGAAAAGCTTCACGACGCAGGAATTACCAGCGCACACGCCTACATTGGCGGGTTCGCATCGATTGGATTATCGCTGCTGTCCTGGCTGACCAGCCGGTCCAAGACCGGTGATTCAAAAGCCCAGGCGGACCGCTGGGGCATTTTTGTCGGGCATTGGGCACCGACCTTCTTCGCCCTCGGCGTGGCGCTGCGACTCGAAGAGAAGAAATAGCCCGAAGACTGGATCCGGGTATCCGAGTGGCGGGGCTCAGATCAGCCCGAGTGCTTTGACTGCGTCGCGTTCCTCGGCCAGTTCAGCCACTGAAGCGTCGATTCTGGTGCTTGAGAAAGCATTGATGTCGACGTCGGAGATGATCTCCCACTGGCCGTCGACGGCACGGCATGGGAACGAGCAGATCAGCCCCTCGGCGATGCCGTAGGAACCATTTGAAACCACTGCTGAGGACGTCCATTCGGTGCCATGCACCCAGTCATAGACATGGTCGATGGCAGCACTCGCGGCCGAGGCCGCTGACGAAGCACCGCGTGCGGTGATGATGGCCGCGCCCCGGTTGGCTACCGTCGGGATAAAAGTATCGGTCAGCCAGGAGTGCTCGACCTGGTCGGCCGCTGGCGCGCCGTTGACCTGCGTGGTGTAGAGGTCGGGGTACTGGGTAGCCGAGTGGTTGCCCCATACTGTCATTTTCTCGATGGCTGTCACCGGCGCCGACAACTTCGCCGCGAGCTGGGACAGGGCCCGGTTATGGTCGAGGCGGGTCATAGCGGTAAACCGTCCGGCCGGTACGTCGGGTGCGTGGCGTTGGGCGATCAGGGCGTTGGTGTTGGCCGGATTGCCGACAACGAGCACCTTAACGTCGTCGGCGGCGTGGTCATTGATCGCCTTGCCCTGCGGGCCGAAAATGCGGCCATTGGCTTCGAGCAGGTCACCACGCTCCATGCCAGCGGCTCGTGGGTTAGCCCCCACCAGCAGCGCAATGTCAGTGCCATCGAATGCAGCCTTCAGGTCATCGGTGACATCAACACCCGCCAGGAGCGGAAAAGCACAGTCCTCGATTTCCATCGCGGTACCCTCAGCCGCTTTCACGCCGGGGCCGACTTCCAGCAGCCGCAACCGAACCGGCACGTGCGGGCCAAGGAGCTGGCCCGAAGCGATCCTAGAGAGCAGGGCGTACCCGATCTGCCCGGCCGCGCCGGTGACAGTGACGGTGACTTCAAATGCCATGACCACATACTAAACGCCGCCGACGCATCCGGCGGCACCGCAGATGGGATTATGCACTTGAGGCAGCCTGCAGGTCTACAGTGGTTCACTACTAAGCACGCTGATATTGTTCTCCGTGGAGCTAGTTTGCGTTATGTGCTTATCGTCCATGGAAGGGCCGGGTCAACTCTGTGACGACCTATCATAAGGTGCTGGTGATCGGCGGTGGCAACGCCGGCATCTCGCTGGCGGCACGCCTTCGCCGTTCGAAGGTCAACGACATTGCCGTCGTCGAACCGTCAAGCCAGCACTATTTCCAGCCGCTGTTCTCCCATATCGGTGCAGGAGCAGCCCGGATGCGCGAAGCTGTGCGCCAACAGGTGGACGTCATGCCTGCCGGGGTGCATTGGATCCGAGGGAAGGCCGTGGACGTTCTGCCCGAATCCAACGTGGTGGTACTCTCCGGAGGTGCGCGGGTCAGCTACGGACACCTCGTGGTGTGTCCCGGTCTCCAACTCGACTGGGATCGGGTCGACGGGCTGGCCGAAGCCATCAGCTCTCCTGCTTGTTCATCCAATTACGATGCCGCGATGGCGTCCAAAACCTGGGAACTGGTGCGCAACCTGCATTCCGGGACGGCCGTCTTCACCCAGCCTTCCGGTCCTGCCAAGTGTGCCGGCGCAGCGCAGAAGATCGCTTACATGGCATGTGACTACTGGCGGGAAGCCGGAGTGCTCCAGGACATCGAAGTGCATCTGGTCGTACCCACCCCCACCGTCTTCGGCATGCCGGACGTGGACGCCGAACTGACACGCAAGATCAGTGAGTACGGCATCACACTGGTGGCCTCCAGCACCTTGGAAGCGGTGCATTCGGATGAGCAGACCGCAGTTTTGGCCGGCCCCGCGGGCATCCGGCAGCTGAGGTACGACCTGCTGCATGTTGTCCCCCCACAATCGGCGCCGGACTGGCTCAAAGCCACCACGCTGCCGGCCGCCGGTGACAACGGCGGTTTCGTGGAGGTGGACCCGGCCACGCTGCGCCACCGGCGCTACAGCAACATCTGGTCACTCGGAGACGCCGCCGGCACCCTCAATTCCAAGGCGGGAGGGGCCATCAGTAAACAAGCCAGGGCGCTGGCCGCAAACCTGCGGGCCGTACTGCGCGGCAAAAAACCGGAGGCCCGCTATAACGGCTACTCGGTATGTCCGTTCACCCTCAGCCGCGGAACCGCGTTCTTCGCCGAATACGACGCCGAATACCGGCCACAGCCCAGTTACCCATTTCTGAAAATGGCTAAAGAGCGGCGTTGGCAATGGATCATGGACCGCCACGTCCTCCCCCAGGTCTACTGGCACCTCATCCTCAAAGGACGGGCCTAGGTCTATGAGTGGAGCATTTTCGGTTGTGGTTCCGGCACCGGTGGACGAGGTTTTTGCCTGGCATGCCCGTGCCGGTGCGATGACGAGACTGACTCCCCCATGGGCGCCGCTGCGGGTTGGATCCGAAGCGTCCTCACTTGAAAGCGGACGTGCGGTGCTGCTGTTGCCCGCCCGGTTGCGGTGGGTTGCCCAACACGACCGTCATGCGTATGTCCTCAACCGGCGTTTCGTCGACGAGATCGCCCCTGTTGGTCTCACCTCACGGGCCCTTCGGGCGGTACTGGGCTGGCGGCATACGCACGAGTTTGAGCAGGTAGACGACTCCCACACGCGTGTGACGGACCGGGTGGAGACCCGGGTGCCGGCGGATGCTTTGGCTCAAACCTTCGCCTACCGCCAGCGGCAGCTGAAAGATGACCTGCAATCCCACCGCTGGGCTGCCGAACGCACACACCCCATGACGGTAGCGGTCACCGGCAGTTCCGGCCTGATCGGCACGGCCCTGACTGCATTTTTGAGTAGCGGCGGCCACCGCGTTATACGACTTGTCCGGCGGGACCCGAGAACACCTGACGAACGCCGCTGGAACCCCTCAGACCCCGACGACGATCTCCTCGATGGCGTTGAGGCGGTGGTTCATCTGGCCGGCGCGTCCATCGCCGGGCGTTTCACCGCCGCGCATAAACGAAACATCCGCCACAGCAGAACCGGCCCCACCCGCCGGCTGGCGGAACTTGCCGCCGCCACCGACGACGGGCCGCACATTTTCATTAGTGCTTCCGGGATCGGGTATTACGGTGCTGACCGCGGCGACGAGCTGCTCACAGAAGACAGCCCGCCCGGGTCCGGGTTCCTCGCCGACACTGTCATCGACTGGGAAAACGCCACCCACGCCGCGCACCAGGCCGGGCTGCGGGTCGTGCACGTGCGCACCGGCGTCGTGCAATCTCCTCGCGGAGGCACCCTACAGATCTTCCGGCCCCTGTTCCAGGCAGGACTCGGCGGCCGGCTGGGCAACGGTGATCAATGGTTGTCGTGGATCGACCTCGACGACCTGATCGACATCTACCTCCGCGCCTTAACCGATACCAACCTCACCGGGCCCGTCAACGCCGTGGCACCGCAACCGGTCCGCAACAGCGAATACACCCACACCCTCGCCTCGGTCCTGCATCGCCCGGCCCTCCTGCCGGTCCCCCGCCTCGGACCCCGCCTCATCCTAGGAAAGCAAGGAGGACAAGAACTGCCCGAAGCCAACCAAAACGTCACCCCCGGCCGGCTCCAAGCAGCCGGACACCGGTTCCGCCACCCCGGACTGGAAGAATCACTACGCCATCAACTCGGCCGGATCCGCTTCGACGGAAATTGAATAATCGAACCGCTACTAACGGATTCGGCCCGCACGGCCACCCGGGTCGAGAGAGCGAAAACCGTCGAGATTTCTGGCCAGGCGATCCATGCTGTGCACAATCGGCGTGTCACCTTCCCGCGCAGATGAGATCAGGTCCTCTAGCTTGGGCCGCTCCGTATCGGCGATGACGAGGCGGAGATGCTCACCGGCGAACGGGAGCCAGCTGCCCAGGCCAAGAAGCAGGCTGCCCTACTTCCCGACCGTCCCGAGGAAGATCGCGTCCTCGTACTCGAATCCCGGCGCGACGGACAGCAGCACCTCGTACGCCTTGTCCGTTGGGACGGCGAAAGGTAGCGAGAGCGACTGTTCCTTGCCAGGCAGGATCTTCCCCTGCCACATGTCCCCGTAACCCTGACCGGAATCGAATACCCGCTCGGCGACCTTCCCGGAGTCCCCATAGTTGACGGTTGTGTAGGCGCCTGCTGGATCGAAAATGCCGTCCGACCCGTTTTCGATAGTGATGTTGAATAGGTGCATCTGCCCGCCGGTTTCGTCCGCCCCGGCGGCATACTGGGATGCTTGGGCCGCACCTTCGTGCGTCACCGTGACGGCGATTCCGTCGTCGTACTCCCATGTCTCGCCAAATTCCACGATCGACTCTTCGACCTCCGGCGCGGGACTGGGGGATTCAGGGGAAGGCTTCGGAGCAGGCGCTGACTCGGCCGCGGGTGAGCTTGCCGGTGCCTGGATAGCCTCTGGCTCGGAACCGGAGGTCTGTTCAGCGCCGGTGGTGCAACCGGTGGCGGCGAGGACAATGCCGCAGGTAATGGCGAAAGTGCTGAGTGATTTCTTCATGGTGTTCCCTTTCAATGTGCCGGCTCATTCCGGCGGTCTGTCTTTACTGTTTGGCCCAGGTCCCGCAGCGGTTGGTGGTGAAGTCCTGCCCCTCGGACAAAGTCACGGTGGGCAGCCCTCCCCCGGGAATTCCGTTGAAAACGATGTCTTCGCTGTTCGTCCCGCTCACATAGATGCTCCAGTAGCAGGAGGAGCGGACGCTGTCGGTGGTCCGGTAGGTGCCCGGCTCGATGTCGACGCCCACTGTCCAGGTGCCTTCGCTGATCGTGTTATTCGCCTTCTCGGCTTCAGCGCCGGCCACAGCCGTCTCGCGTTCCTCCAGCTTCGCCTGAGCTTTCTCAAGCTTCGCCTGCGCCTCCTCGAGCTCGGTCTCGGCCTTCAGGAAATCCACCTCCTGTTGGGCGACCGCGGATTCACGTTCGGCGATGCCGCTGGCAAGCACGTCGTAGTCTTCTTCCAGGACAGCCAGGTCAGACAGCGCCTCGTCCCGCTCCGTCGCCACGGTCGCCACATCGTCGGTGAGCGCTATGTAGGCATCGCTCGACGTCGGATCGGCGGCGGCAGCCCCGGTAAAAGCGCCACCACCAAAGAGCACAAGTCCGACGACGACGGCCGCAGCCGCCCACATCGGCTTGCGGGACCGCTCTTCCGACGGCGGTGCACCGTGCGGCTCTGTTTCCAATTGGTTCAGCATGCTTCCTCCGTGCGAGTCGTTCACTGTGAATTTCGGTGTGCGGAACGGGAAACACCCCCAACTTGTCTCCCGTTCCGCACATTTGCCGGATTACCCGTAGCTAGCTGGCCGACGTCAACAACCTAGAACCCAAACGCGCCGGTCCCATCCTGTTTTGCTGATAACCCGTGTTATCGGCACGCCTTCAAAGTGCTTCTCTGGGTGCGCAGTCCTGGCGACGTCCCCTTCCGGACGAAGCTGTCCTACAGTGGAACCGTGAACAGGTCCAGGCCGCCCGCGGCCGCGGGAAGAACCGCCCGGAGCTGATCAAGAGGAGGTTAGCGAATGGCCCACGGCAACGTGCATGTAGCGCGGATCTATGACGACACGGATGAATCCAAGGGCAAACGTGTCTTGGTGGACCGAGTGTGGCCGCGCGGAATCAAGAAAGAGGATGCGCATCTGGATGAGTGGCTCAAAGATGTTGCCCCGTCGACGGATCTGCGCAAATGGTACGGCCACGATCCAGACCGGTTTGAAGAGTTCAAGAGCCGCTATCGCGACGAACTTGGCTCGGAGGACGGTGAGTCGGCCTTCGAACAGCTGCGGGAGATCGCGGGCAAGGGAGCCATAACCCTTCTCACCGCCAGTAAGGATCTTGATATCAGCCAGGCACGTGTGCTGGCGGATCTGCTGGCCGACTCCCGGTAAGCGGCGCAGCAAAGCCCGTCGACAGCCGCGGCTGGGCACGCGCACCCCCGGCACGAATAGGACTGTGCGGGGGTGCTGTTACTTACTGCGTCAATGTGATTTTCTCGACCATGAACATCGGCACCGTGGTGCTTCCACCGATTTGGGTGTCGTAGCTCAAAGACCCGAGCGATGTTGCCATGATGCGGACTTCATCGTCCGTGATGAAGCCCTGAAGAGCCGGACAATCTCCCACGCCATCTCCGCTTTCTCGGCGGCCGCCGCCTTCTGTGCCTCGGCGTCCTCGCGGGCTGCCGCTTCTTCCGCCGACTCCGCCGTCTCCTCCACGACGGCAGGTGCCGTCTGCGACTCCCCCGCTGGTTCTTCGCCGCCGGCCGTGACCGTTCGAGGTCGGGAGCGGGAAACACGCCCAACTTGTCTCCCGTTCCCGCCGTTTGCCGGAAGGCTGCCGAGGAACCGGCCGACAGCACAAAACCTACGGCCGGGAAACCCTCACCCTTCGCCATGCGCTTGATAACCCTGGTTATCAGTCCGTCGCCCATAATTAAGTCAGTACTGGCCTCTACGCTGGTTCTCAACATCCAAGGACGCAGGAGGCGGTGAGCATGGCACAGTCAGCACAGCTGCGCATCGGCCTTGCCGACATCGCGCTGCTAACCAAGGTCCAGCGTCCGGTGGTGTCGATGTGGCGTTCCCGCAGTAAAGGGTCAGACACGCCCTTCCCGGAACCAGCCGGCGTCGCCAACGGCCGGGAACTCTTCGAAGCCGGCCAGATCGTGGATTGGCTCGCCGACACCGGCCGCGGAAACAACGCGGATGCCGCCGAGGATGTCTCCGCCTTCGCCTTCATGGAGCACTTCCGGCCGCACTCCCCCAGGATTTTCGATGGCGTCACGTCGCTGCTGACGCTGCGCCAACTATTGGGCAGTTCCATCGGCATGATGACCACCGACGAGCTGATGGATGCAGCGGATGAATCCGACCCAGACGACACCTTCCTCTACACCGAACTGGAGGCCTTGGGCGAGGACCTTTCCAGCCTGGCCATCTACGCGGATCTGCTCGCCGAAGGCGCCTACAGCACGGAAGCCGCGTTCGAGAACCTGATGAACAACCGCTTCCGCGCCGGCATCCGCGAGCAGTCCGACGTTGCCCTCACCGACACAGTCATCGAACTGGTGGCCGCGGCCGCCGTCGAACTGTCCAGCGAAACGGCAGAAGGCCGCCTGTTCGCCGACACCACCGAAGGTGGCAGCGACCTGTTGATGGGCATCGTCTCCGCAGTACAGGAAGCCGCGCCGCTCACCTTGGTGACCAGGAACGACGACGGCGGCGCGTCCCGCCTCGTGCGGCGGCGGCTGCGAGTCCACGACCTGCACCGGCAGGATCTGCGGGTGGACGATTCCGGCCAGTTCGAGCTCGAGGGCCGGTGGTTCATGTCGCCCAGTACCCGCCGCCCGGCGAGACCGAAATGTCGGCGCTGCACCATCCGGCAGCGAGCCTTCTCCGAGCGGATCACCGAGCTGATGAACAAGTACACCAACCAGCAGCTCACTTCAGCTGAAGTCATCGCCGAACTCGTGGCCATGGCGCAGGAGGTTGTCGATGAAGCCAGTCGTGGCGCCCGGTTCTCACCTCCGCTGAACGAGGACGAACTGGCCTTCTACGATGCCGTCTCACAGAATGAGTCCGCCGTCGAGGTCCAAGGCGAAGGTATCCTAGCCGAGATCGCCCGGCAGTTGGTTGGCGTAATGCGCCGCGATGTCAGTACCGACTGGACCGTGCGTGACGACGTCCAAGCCAAGCTCCGCTCCTCCATCAAACGCTTACTCGTCATCAACGGCTATCCGCCAGACAAACAACCGGCCGCCATCAAGCTGGTGATGGAGCAGATGGATTCCATGGGGCCGCTGTATGCGAAGGGACTGTGTTTAGCCTCGTCTCGGTGAGCTGAAGACTCGCCGCCGAGTCCGCTCTTCAAGAGCGTTCCATCACCCAGTAGACTTTGATATACGGATAAACAAAAGTTCGCGGCAAATCTGAAGTACGCCACGGGCACAGGAAAGGGGTTTGGAATGGCGCAGTCGCTTTCCACGGGGTCGGGCGTAGTGCTGAATCTCATTCGATCCGGGCAGGCCACCACCCGGAATGATCTCCTCGAACGTCTGGGATGGTCCAGGATCACTCTTGCCCGGCGGCTTGAGGAACTCCTTCAGACTTCTATCATCATGGGCGTCGGCCAATTGGATTCCCGCGGAGGTCGGCCTCCGGAGACATTTGCCGTGAACCCAGATGCGGGGGTACTACTTGCCCTGGATATCAGCGGATCCCACAGTATGGTCGCGATCACGGATCTGGTGTCAAGGGTCCTCAGCGTTGACGAGGCGGACATCGGCCCAGACGACGGTCCGGTCGAGATATTCGAGTGGGCCGGCCAGGTGTTTGATTTCATGCTGGAGCGGCTCGGCAAGGCGCGGACGGACGTGGTGGGTATCGGGGTCGGCGTTCCTGGACCCGTTGACGTGGCGAGCGGGCGCTTGGCCTCACCGCAGCTCGACAGGCAGTGGGATGGCGTGCTGGTCAGGGACTACTTCGCTAACAGATATGGTCATGCGGTCTTCGCTGTTGACCGTGACGTGAACGTCATGACGCTGGCAGAAGCCCGGCGCGGGAGTGTCCGGTACCGAGACATCGTTGGGGTGAAGGCCGGCATCGGAACTGGAGTGGGTTTCGTGCTCGATGGGTCGGTGTACCGGGGTGCACGCGGAGGTGCCGGAGACCTTAGCCGGCCCCGTCCCGGAGGTGGAAGGCTCCAGCGATTGGAAGCGGTTGCCAGCGGGGCAGTGATCCGGGCGGAGCTGCTCGCGCGCGGATACAAGGTCAGAACCGGTGCGGACATTGTCGACCTGGCCCTGGATGGAGACTACAGAACCCTGACACTGCTGACTGAGACGGGGACTGTTCTCGGGCAGGCCCTGTCCGACATCGTTGGACTGGTCAACCCCGAAGCCGTTGTTGTCGGCGGAAACCTAGCGGCAGCCGGTGAAGCGTTCCTGACGCCCATTCGTGAGGCGATCTTCGCGGGAGCGCGCGACTTCGCCACCAAAGACCTGATCGTGGAACGCTCCAGTCTCGGAGCAGTCGCAGGCCTCACCGGAGCTTCATTGCTCGCCCAGGATGCTCTGTTCGAGGCTGACCGGATCAGCCGGCTCACTCACGCTGGCTTGGCTTCACTGGCAATTGCGGCCAATTAGGGAAATCCCGAGCCCGGAGAAATTAACTTTGGGATACTTATAGACAAAAGCCTCGAATGTCGATAACGTGGTACAGGTCACATCAACTTGTGGCGTGTTTATCTAAGGACCTTCATCGTGGCTTTGAATCTCGCCGAAGAATTATCATCTATTACCACCAATGTGACCGCCTCAGACTGGATGGAAGCGATCCGTTTGGCTGGATCCGGGCTCGTCGCCGGCGGAGTCGCAACGGATGATTACACAGACCAGATGATTGCCGCTGTTGAAGAGCACGGACCATACATTGTGATTGCACCCGGAGTCGCTCTGGCCCACGCCCGTCCGTCCGAAGCGGTGCTCAAGGAAGGACTCAGCTGGGTGAGCCTGGCGTCCCCTATCGAGTTCGGGCACAAGGCGAACGATCCTGTCTCACTGGTCATCGGCCTCGCGGCGTTGAACCACACCTCACACATCGAACTCCTCAAAGCCATAGCCGCTGTCCTCTCGAATCCGGCTGCCAGAAGGCGTCTCGATGCTGCCACCAGCAAGGAAGAAGTCCGTTCCATCCTTACTGATCTGGCCCTAACCAACTAGTTGCCCCTCCCACCGGAAATTTATTGAAAGGTTCGACCATGAAGATTGTCGCAGTATGCGGAATGGGTGTTGGCACATCAGTGCTCCTAAAAATGAATGCCGAAAAAGTCTTAGCCGATCTCGGTCTTGACGCCGACGTCGAAGCAGCGGACATCGGAGTCGCCCGCGGCGCCGCCCAGACCGCCGACATCGTCCTGACATCGGATGAACTGGCGCCCGAGATTGGCGACGTTCCTGCTCAGGTGATCGTTATTGACAACTTTTTCGATCTCGAAGAGATCAGTAAGAAGCTGTCCGAAACCTTGCGCTGATTTGGCCCAAGTCCGTTACTTATAAGTTCGTCAGCAAGAGGAGATCCACCGTGGAATGGCTAGTCGTCGTATTAACTTTTATAGGGCAGCAGATTCTTAATGTGCCCGCATACCTGATCGGCATCATTACTGCCATAGGCCTCATTGCACTGCGAAAAAACTCTGGGCAGGTAATAGGTGGTGCTCTGAAAGCCGCGCTTGGATTCCTCATACTCGGGGCGGGCGCAACCGTGGTTACCGCTTCGCTGGACCCTCTGGGAGCCCTTATCTTCTCGGTCACCGGAGCTCAGGGTGTCATTCCCACGAATGAGGTCATCACCGCCATGGCACAGGAGCAGTTCGGAGCACAGAGTGCCTACGTCCTTACACTCGGCTTCCTCGTCATGCTGGTACTCGCACGTTTGACGCCCCTGAAGTACGTATTCCTTACTGGCCACCACATGGTGTTCATGGCGACCCTGCTCACTGTGGTCTTATCCGTGGGACTCGGCGAAGACCTCGGCTGGCTCGTCGTCGGCATCGGTGCGATATTGCTGGGCGTGATCATGGTGGTTATGCCCGCCTTCATCCACCCTTGGACCAAGAAAGTCACGGGCAACGACACCATCGCGATCGGCCACTTCGGAACACTCGGTTATCTCGCAGCCGGGGCCGCTGGCGGCGCCGTCGGCCGGCGCAGCCACTCCACTGAAGCCATCAACTTTCCACAAGGGCTGAAGTTTCTCCGGGACTCAATGGTTGCCACCGCTTTATCGATGGTGCTAATTTACCTGGTTTTCAGCATCTGGGGTCTGATCGCTCTCCCGCTCGAGGAAGCACTGGCGATCTTCGAAGTTGCTGACGCTGGAGCATTCATTATGACCGGATTTGGCCAAGCTCTGCAGTTCGGTGTCGGCGTCGCCGTCATTCTGTATGGCGTTCGTACTGTCCTCGGAGAGCTAGTGCCAGCGTTCCAGGGCATCGCGCAGAAGGTAGTTCCCGGTGCCAAGCCCGCGCTGGATATCCCAATCGTCTTCCCCTTCGGGGCAAACGCGGTCCTGATCGGGTTCCTCAGCTCCTTCGCTGGCGGATTGGCCGCCCTTGGGCTGCTCGCGGTGTGGCTCAACCCGGCTTTTGGCCTTGCCCTGATACTGCCGGGAATGGTCCCCCACTTCTTCACCGGCGGCGGCGCCGGCGTCTACGGCAATGCAGCCGGAGGACGCCTGGGTGCGGTTGTCGGCGGCTTCATCAATGGTGTCATCATCACCATCCTGCCCGCAGTGCTCCTTCTCGTGCTCGGAGACCTCGGCCTGGCCAACAGCACCTTCGGCGATGCCGACTTCGGATGGTTCGGCACCCTGATTGGAATCAGCCTCCAAGGCGGTACGGCATCCAGCGTAGTGCTAACCATCCTCATCGCTGTGGTGCTGGTTGTCGCTGCCATTATCTTCCAGCGCAAGGTCGTCGACACCGGCTGGACACCCGGAGCGAACCGCGACGCTTGGCTCGCCGAGGCAAAGGCCGCAGAACAAGCAGAGGCAGCCGAGGAATCCAATGCTGAGGCGAAAACGCCTCAGAAGAACAAAGCGTAAAAGGAAACTACCGCTGAGTACCCCAGATTCAACGACTGCAAACTGCTCAACGGATCAATCCGGAGGACGCGATTCTTATTTGGACACGTCGAGGACCACTTTCCATCGTGTCCGACGGCACCGGCATGCTCAGATGAAGCTGACCAGGACGCTGGCGATGACCACGGAGCCGGAGGTTACGGAGGTGAAACCGCCGACAAGCATCGGGGGCAGCATGGCGTCGGTGAGTTGTTTGCGCTCCGTCTCATCCCGGCCCACGGAGCGGGCAACCTCGCTGGTCAGCAGGTAGTCGGCCGGAAAGCCGTACATCGCCGTCAACGCAACGGACATACCCAGTCCCGACTTCCAGCGCAGCAGCTTGGTGGCGATAAAGCCGCCGAGCATGATGCCGCCGAACCCGATGACGAGGATGACGAGCATCGGCACGATAGCTGCGATCACATCCGAGAGTGATGCGGTGATCAGCGGCGCCATGACGATCGCGATCACGCCGGCCATGGCGATGCCGAACGAGTTGGAGCGTTCCAGCGTACGTTCCGGAGTGAGTCCGATGGCGGTCGAAGCGATGCCCAGGAGGAGCGCGAGGATCGAGGCCGGGATGTGCGTGGGAACCGCCAGCAGTGCAGCCAGGGAACCGCCGACCAGGACCAAGAAGAGGATGAAGAGCTCGTTGTGGGCGAGCATCTCCGGCAATGTGACGAGCTTTTTCTTGGTGCCAGTCTTCTGCTTCGTACTTACTGCCCCTCCCGGCCCGTTTTCAGCATCGTTGCGCTCGGCATGGCCACCTTCGGCCTGGGCATTCTCTGCGAGCTTGGCGAGCTCACCGCTGTCCCGGAGGTTGATGGCGAACCGGCGCAGCAGGAAGTTCGTCATCGGCATCGCGGGCAGCGACTGCATCATGAGGACGAGTGAAGGCAGGACAACGATTATGGATGAGACCCCGGCTGCTTTGAGCCCGTCGGTTGTCAGGCTGGTCGCAACAATGCCACCGGCGAGCGGGCCAGCTCCGGCAACAAAATAATTGAAACCAAACAGCGGAAGCACGACGAGTGCCAGCGCACCGACTGCTACGAGCATTCCCGAAAGCGCGATGATCACCGAGCGCCATTGCTGCAGCAGTGTCGGAAGGGGAATCAGCGAGCCCATGTGGAAGAGCAGGGGCAGGACGAGGATCGTGTAAGCCTGTGGGAGCAGTGAATCTTCGACGACGGTGTCCGGCACGAGGCCGAGCTGGGCGACGACGAAGATGCCCAGCATCGCGACCAAGAGGCTGGGCACGCGGGCTTTGGTCTTGAGCGAGATGAGTTCGCCGAGTGCGATGAATGCCAGCACGATGGCTGCGCTGTAGATCGGTTCCATGAGTGAGCCTTTCTGTGTGCGTGGTTAGTGCTCGAGCGTGTTGTGGGCAAATGCGAGAGTAGCGAGGGATGCCGCTTGATCGGCGAGGACGGCGTCGTCGAACTGGACATGCGGAGAGTGATTGACTGCCGCGGTTTCCGGATCGATTCCCTTGGGAGTGGCCTGGAGCATGTAGAACGCGCCCGGAACTTCCTCCAGGACGCAGGAGAAGTCCTCCGAGCCCATGATGGGATTGTCCGCTTCCACCACTCGGTCCTCTCCGAACACGTCGGTGAGGGTGCGCAGCAGGTAGGCGGTTTCAGTGTCGTCGTTGATGGTCGGCCGGTACGTATTGGTCCACTCAATTTCTGCGGTGCATCCGTGGCCGGCCGCAATCGATTCGGCAAGTTCGGTGGCATAGAGCGGGAAGTCCCGGGTTGTTTCCGGCGAGAGCGTACGGACTGAGGCGCCCATCGAGGCCGACGGCGGGATGACGTTGATTGCCTCCCCTGCTGAGAGGTTGGTGATGGAGGCGACGACCGGATCGAACACGCTGAAACGCCGGGTCACCATGACTTGGAGGGCCTGGCAGAACTCGACGAGAGCCGGCACCGGATCCAGAGCCTTCTCAGGCTGTGAACCGTGGCCTCCCGCACCGTGGAAGACCACGCGTAGAACGTTGGCCCCTGCCAGCATGGTCCCGGGCCGTACCGTGAAGATTCCCTGTTCGCCGGGCATGACGTGCACGCCGAACGCGGCGTCGACGCGGGTTCCGGCTGCATCGAGGACACCTTCCTTGATCATTGGCTCTGCACCGCCAGGACCCTCTTCGCCCGGCTGGAACATGAAGACGACGTTGCCGCGCAGCTCGTCCTGGTGGGCAGACAGCAGCTTGGCCGCGCCCACCAGGCCCGCGGTGTGGAGGTCGTGTCCGCAGGCGTGCATGTATCGGTTGTTCGAGGCGTATTCGAGGTCGTTTTCCTCCGTGACCGGCAGTGCGTCCATGTCGCCGCGAAGAAGCACTGTTGGACCCGAAAGTGCTCCGCGGAGGACAGCGACGACCGACGTGAGCGACTCGCCTGTTGTGATTTCGACGGGCAGATTCTGGAGCGCCGCAAGGACCTGTGCCTGGGTTTTCGGCAGGTCATTGCCCAGTTCCGGATTCTGATGCAAATCGCGGCGGAGGGTGATGAGTTCTTCGGCGATACCCTGCGCCTCGCGGACAAAATCAACAGTCATGTTTATGCCTTTCGTCGGGTGAATAGATTCAATTACCGGTTTGCCAGGCCGATGATCGTGTCCAGCAGGACCTGCCCGCCGTTGGCGACGTCGTCCCAGCCCGTCTCCTCCTCGGGGCAGTGGCTGCGGCCACCGATGCTGGGCACAAAGATCATCCCGGTAGGAGCCACGGTGGCAATGTTCTGCGAGTCGTGTCCGGCGCCGGAATGGATCGGGATGTGGCTGAGACCGCGCTCTTTCGCTGCGGCGGCGATGATTCCCTGCACCTCCTCGTTCAGGGGCGCCGGTGGCACAGTTTGCTCGAAGTCGACGTCGACGTCGAGCCCGTACTCGGCGGCAATCGACTCTGCGCGGGCGACGAGCGAGGATTCCAGAGCGGCGATGCCCTCTCCCGTCGGCTCACGGAAGTCGACGGTCACGTGTGCGGCCTCGGGGACAACGTTGGCGCCACCCGGAACGAACGTGACCATTCCCGAAGTGACAACGGCGCGTTCACTGACACCGGCAGCGACATCGGGCAGTGAGGCCAGCAGAGCGCCGGCTGCCACGCCTGCGTCTTTCCGCGCTTTCATCGGCGTGGTGCCTGCGTGATCCGAGCGGCCGCGCAGGGTGATCGTGCCACCGCCGAGTGCCACGATGCCGGTCACGACTCCGATGTCGATTCTCTTTGCCTCGAGTGTGGGGCCCTGCTCGATGTGGAGTTCGACAGATGAGTCAATCGTGCCTTCCGGCAGCACCGCATTGGCGGCACGGTCAACATCCCCACCGGCGGCGGTGAAGGCGTCGACGAACCGGTCACCGTCACGGCCGGTCAACGCCTCGAGCTCGCTTCGCGAGAAGCCGCGGGTGATGGCACTGGAACCGAATAGATGCGCATAGTTGCCCTCCTCATCTGAGTACACGATGCACCTGACGGGACGGGCGAGAGCCAGCTCCTCCTCGTGGATGCGTCGCAGGCACTCCAGCGCGGCGATGGATCCCAACGCACCGTCGAAAGCACCGCCGTCGGGCACTGTGTCAATGTGGGAACCCGACCACACAGCGGGACGTGTGGGATCTGTGAGCTCATCTGCTACCGGCGACGACACTATGAGATTGCCGATGCCATCGATCGCGACCTCCAATCCCGCCTCCGCGCAACGGTCGAAGTACCACTCGCGGGCCGCAGCGTCTTCGGCGGAGAACGAGGTTCGGCTCAGTCCTCCTGACGGTCGGCGACCAATATTGCCGAGGTTGGTCAGGTCGGTCTTCAGCCGCTGTGCGTTGATCGGGGTCATCGAACATCCTCCAGGTTGAGTGGTCAGGTTTTCAAAGGTCCGAAATGTCGGTGTTGGCGCCGCAAAGAACGACGCCGACTTTCTCACCTTTGTGCGAGGAATAATCGCCTGCGCCTTGTACACCCGCCAGCGCAGTGGCTGCGGCATGCTCAACCGCGAGACGATGTTCGTCCCATAGCCCCTGCCGCGCCTTGGAAATGGCCTGATCAGGTACAAGAATCGAGAGCGTGTCCGTGTCCTGGGCAGCTGACAGCGCCAGGGCAGTTGCGCGCCGGGCTCCGAGCGAATCGGCCGCAATCGAGTCGACCGGAACATCAACTGGAGTGCCGGCCTCAATGGCAGCGTTGAGGGCTCTGCAGTTTTCGGGCTCCACCGCGATCGTCCGCACTCCATGGTGATGGGCGACGGCGGCGACACCCGAGAACAAGCCTCCGCCGCCGACTGCTACGACCACCGTGTCGAGGTGTGGAACGTGCGAGAGGAATTCCTCCATCACCGTGCCGGCGCCGGCCGCGATCAACGGATGGTCGTAGGCATGAGAAGCCAGCGCACCACTGTCAGCGGCGAATTCATCACAGGCAACACGCGCCTCGGCGTACTCCGCGCCGACGAGGCGGACGTCCGCGCCGTACCTGCGCAGTCGGTCCACTTTTACCGGCGGGGCGGTTGTCGGGAGAAAGATCGTGGCCGGGATGCCTTCATTCTGCGCCGCCCAAGCACACGCCAGTCCAGCGTTGCCACCCGATGCGATCGTGATGCCAGCTTCGGGGAGTATCCCAGCCTCCCGATTGGCCAGGATGAAGTTCTGTGCGCCTCTGGCTTTGAACGATCCGGTGTGCTGCATGAATTCCAAAGCGAAGTACATCTCGAACGGGTCGCCGTCGGAGTTCGCGGCCATGTCGGCTCTTGCGACCGGCACAGGCCGGACGTGGCCGGCGATCCGTTTCGCCGCCGCCTGCACGTCCGCGAATGTCACTTGTGACATAGCCCACCATCCTTGTCGGAACGAATCGGACTCTACATCGAGCTATATCCAATTGGAAATGTTAAACAACTGTGACGCTCCGATCAGCCGGGGATCGACGCGCTGATCAATCCCACAGTCCGCCCGAGCCGAAGGCTGCCGATCATCCGTGTCCCCTCCTCCAACGCAGCCAAGCACGGCGGGGCGATAGGTTGGACAGATGCCCCGCCTCAGCTCACCGACCGACGGCACGACTATCGCGTACGACGTTGCGGGTTCCGGCCCACCCGTCGTCATGCTGCACGGCTCCGCGCTGTCCAGGGCGATCTGGCGTGGCCTCGGCTACGTCACTGCGTTGCAGGATGAGTTCACGGTGGTGCGCGTGGATCTGCGCGGGCATGGGCTCAGCGGCAAGCCGCACGACGCCCGGGCTTACCGGATGGCGGCCATTACCCGTGACGTGGTGGCGGTCATGGACGACCTGCATTTACCTGACGCCCATATGGTCGGGTATTCAATGGGAGCCAGGGTCGGATTCGCACTCGCCGCAGCGGCGCCTGACCGGGCCCTGTCGCTGACCTCACTTGGTGGCACCTATCGTTCCCAGGCCGGCCAGATCGAAAAGGTGTTTTTCCCCGGGTATCTCGAGGCGCTCCGCACCGGCGGCATGCAGGCATTCGTCGACGGGCAGCAGCGGGACGGCTCCGACCTGGGCTCGTCCACACGTGCGGCATTCCTCGCCAACGATCCAAAAGCTATGGCCGCCTACTTTGAGCAGTCCGAGACCGAACCCGGCCTAAGCGAGAACAAACTCGAGTCGATGACACTGCCCACCCTGCTAATGGCAGGCACCGCGGACCAGCCCCGACATGACGATTCCGAGCGTGCAGCCAAGCTGATGCCGAATGCCCGATTCGTCCCGCTGCCCGGACGCGGCCACGGCAACACTCTGTTCCCCGCCGGGCCGGTGCTGGACGAACTGCTGCCATTCCTGCGGCGCGGCGGGCAGACGCAACCGACAGGCGGCAGAACCTAGTACCGCTAATACTGACGACGTTATGCGTTCTCGAGGTCCGCGATGACGATCTTCTTTTGACCCATCATGACTTGTACCTGCTCGGGCCGCTGCATGAGTTCTCCCATGTGGGCAGGGATGATCTGCCAGCTCACCCCGAACTTGTCTTTGCACCAGCCGCACTGTTCCGATTCGGGCACGTGGGAGAGGGCTGCCCAATAGTGGTCGATTTCCGCCTGGTCTGCGCACGATACGACGAAAGACACGGCCTCGTTAAAGGTGAATAACGGTCCGCCGTCGAGGCAGACAAAGTCCACTCCGTTGAGGGTGAACTCACCGTTGATCACTTTGCCGGCCATTCCGGTGAAGTGCTCGTCGAGTTTTTCGTCGGGATACTCGGTGATTCCGGTGATACGCGAGTTTGGAAACACACTGACGTAGTAGTCCATCGCCTCGCGTGCCTGGTCAGTGAACCATAGACACGGTTTGATGGGTGTGGGACCGGCCATTTCGAGCTCCCTTTTTTCGATCCATCTGGATGATTTCGCAGACTACGCCCACGGTGCATCGAAGGCAACAGGCGGTCACCCGCGCCAGAGGTTCTGGAGCAGGTGGCACTTCCGGTCACAATTGCTGTGCGCCAATCGTCAACTAAGTGAACACCAACACGAAGCAGGCGTTCGCCGAACTTCCCGAAGGCTGACCCGCATCGATTGCGGCCAGTGAGATGAAAGCGAGATTCCAATGAAAACCATCGTTCCCGGCGGAGTGGTACACGAACTGCCCGCAGACCTTCGCGACGCGCTGCTGGCCAACTCCACGGCGCTGGATATCTGGACGGGCCTCACGCCCCTGGCGCGCAACGAGTTCATCTGCTGGGTCGAAGATGCCAAGCAGCAGCAGACCCGCGAGCGCCGGATCCGCCGGACCCAGGAGGAACTGGAGGAAGGCAAGCGCCGCCCCTGCTGCTGGGCGGGATGCAAACATCGCGAACCCGGGCCAGGCAAAAGCCGGCAGTTCCAGCCTCAGTTCGATCTCGTAACAGCCAGCTAAAGAACGGCGACGACGTCGGCTGTTGGCACCCAGCCGGCGGCCGTCGTCGTTATCTAAATCGCGGTTAGGGCCTGGCCGGAATGACATAAGCAGTGTGGCTGAGTACTGGTTTCACCGTGCAGGCTCTGGCAGGATGATGACCAGGACGAGAACGCCGGAAAGTGTATGCCCATGACTGTGGAGCGTGAAAGACTCGCCACCCGCATCCGGGAAGAGTTGCAGGACGAACCCACCGTGCGCGAGGTGTCGATGTTCGGCGGAATTTCGTTCATGGTCAACGAAAAGATGGTGGTGGCCGCGGGAAAGGATGGCAGTCTCCTCGTCCACGTTGACCCCGACCGCCATGAAGAGTTGCTACAGCACCCTGGCTGCAGGCAGGCCGAGATGGGAAAGGGTCGAACCATGGGCCCTGGATGGCTGACCATCGAACCCGAGCCCCTGTCCGTCGCTGAACAACTCACCTTCTGGATCGAGCAGGGCATGCAGAACCTGGGACGAAGACAACGCAGCTAGATGGCCTTTCCCGGATTGAGAATGCCTTTGGGATCCAGCAAAGCGGCAGCGCCCCGAAAGACGCTGCCGCTTTTCGCACTGAGAATGGTTACTTCTCGATGGGGATGAAGCCGTCGCCGTAGTCGGTGGCGTAACCGATAGTCGGGTAGTGCGGGATGTCGTCCCAAGCGTCGGGATCGATTTCCTGCACTTCGCCGGTCGCCATGCCGAGCAGCAGTTCCTCCATGGCCAGTACGTTCTGGCGAATGCTCTTGCCACGTGCCTTCTGGCCCAGGCTGTAATCGGAAGAGTTGCCCGAGGTTTCGAAGAAGACCACCGGGTTGCTGTGTCCCTCTTCGTTCAGCCCCTGGTAGTTCAGGCCCAGCATCATGGCGGAGACGACACCGCCCTTGATGTCGATTTCCAGGTTGTTGTTCTCACCCACCTGGTAGCGGTCCATATTGATGAAGCCGTACTTCGACAGTTCCTGATACACGTAGCCCTGCATCTGCCTGGTCAGGACGTCGTAGGCACCCCCCTCGAGCTTGGGCAGCGTTGGTCCGCCGGGTGCCAGGGAGATCCCCAGTGACAGCGTGACGTCGTCGCCGGTTCCGTACTCCTGCTTCAGGCCCTGATGATGGATATCGATGCCGAAGTCGGGATCGACCATGGTCCAGTACTCGTAGAATGCGAGTGATTCGCTGGCCTTGAAGCCGCCCTCAACCCAGCCGCGGTTCAGGTCCACCCTCGTGCCATCTTCAGTGATGGTGTGGCGGATGTTCTTCTCGCTGCCGTCCGGGTTATACATCGGGATAAAGTGGATCGTGTACGCATCCCGGATCTGCTGGTACGTCTTGGAACCGTTGTTGCCCAGCTTGTTCAGCAGCGTGAGGATCGACTCTGTCCCGTAGGGCTCATTGCCGTGGATGCGGCCCTGGATCCAGACGTCCTCCTCGCCGGTGCCGACGGTGGCCACATACAGATCGCGGCCCTGTTCGCTCTTGTTGACCTCGGTGCCAGCCTCTTCAAGCGTGAAGACGTCGACGTCGTAGCGACCCTTGTCTTCCAGCTTGTTCAAAGCATCGATCATGCCGTCATAGGTCTGGATGCTTGCAGTGTTGGTGTTTCCCTCGGGTGAGGGGAAGTTTGCATCTGCCTGTGCAGGTGCCGTTGCCAGTAACGGCAGCGCCAATAGGGATGCTGCGCCCAGTGCCAGCGATTTCGTTCTGTGGACGCGGTGTTGTTCCTTGGATTTCAAGCGGAGACCTCCGGTGAGTGGTGTATACAAACCTGCGCTTCATTGTGAAGTACTTCACGCACAAGTTCTCCCAAGCTATACAGACGAATCTGTACTTTCAATGCGACTGTCCGCGCAATAGGCATTCAACGCCAGAGGAACACAATCAAGAGCACAACGTCCCGGTTATAGCCTTCGTGGCCGGCCGAATAGGGTGCGTACGCCCGGAGAATAGAGCACAGATTCGGGAGGACCCACGACGTCGATGCCGGCAGCTTCGAGCAAGCTGTCGTTAAGCTCGGTCAATCGTGCCGGGTGAAGCGGCCACGGCGTATGGGTATTGGGGATGAAATACGTCTGGCCTTGGAACCGGCTGTGCAGCCCAAACCGGGCGGTGAGGAAGACCGACAGGGCGTCGTTGGCGACGCGTCCCATATCCGCGGCCGCTGCGAACCTCGTCGCTGCTGCGCCACGGCGTCGTTGAACGGTGAATCCGTGTTCGGCGGCTCTCTCCCGGACATAGCTGCACCGGGACCACACGTACGGGATGCCGGCGGCGCGGGCAGCAAGAACGACCGCCAGCCTGGAGGCATCGAGGGTCTTGAACACCACTCCCCGCGTTCCGTCCGGCTCGCGCGAATACAAGCGGACATTGATCTCGTTGAAGTTGCCGAAATAAGGTACTGGCCCCAGACGTCCTAAACCGGCGCGGCGCATACGGAAGCCGATCAACCCGACCCACTCGCCGCCGTCGTAGACGTCCGGTTCCACTTCGGCGGGAAGCAGCGCTGCGGAGGTGCCGATCGGGATCCGCCAGTGGAGAAAGACCGCGTCCATCCAGCTTTGATCCATGATGGTGGGCTTGGGCAACGGCGGCGTTGCGGGCCAGGATTCAGTCATGGTGGGCAGAGCTTACCACCATGGATAGACGCCAGCGCTGCAGCAGCTAGCCGTCCAGTTCAGCCTCATCCAAGGCCTTGTCATTCAGGATCGGCATCAAACCCAGGAGGCCCAATATCAGCAGCCCCATGATGCCGAACATGATCTGCAGGCCGAACAGCTCCGCCAGCAGACCCCCGACTGCGGCGCCGAGCGGCATAGTCCCCCAGGCGACGAGCCGGTAGCCGCTGTTGACGCGTCCCAGCAGCCGGTCGGGCGTGATCCGCTGGCGCAGGGAAACCATGATGACGTTGGCGAGAACGATCTAGATGCCACCGATGAAGAAGGTGACGCCGATAATTTACGGATTACTGGTCAGCGCCGGCGCTCCGATCAGCGGGGCGCCGGCCAGAATGGTCAGGGCCAGTGAACGGGAACGGCCCAGGCGCTGCTCGACACGTTCCGCGACGAAGGACCCCACCAGGCTCCCCGCCGCCGTCGTAGTCAGCAGGATGCCGAAGGCTGCTTCGGACAACCCCATTGCGGAGGTGGGTCCGACGGCGAAGAGCACCAGCACTGCGAAGGCTGCGGTTGATGCGAAGTTGAATCCGCCGGTCATCACAGCCATCGTCCGCAGAATCCGGTGCCCCGCCAGGAAGCGCACGCCTTCCACGATGTCGGCGCGCATCGTCGTCGGTTCATCCCGGGCAATCCGGAAGTTTCCCCGCACCAACAACAGGACCCCAAGCGCACAGACCCACAACCCTGCCGGCGTCGCGAACGCTGCCGCCGCGCCAACCGCAGCCAGGAGTCCTCCCAGCGGCGGGCCGACAAACTGGTTCGCGGTCAGTTCGGCGGCATAGAGCCGGCCGTTGGCGCGCGAGAGCTGGTTGCGGTCGACAAGTTGGGGCAGGATCGATTGAGCAGAGGTGTCATACAGAGTCTCGGCAATTCCCATGCCCAGCGCTACCGCATACAGCACCCAAATAGAGCCAAGATCGACGACGACGGCGGCCACCAGCAGCCCGAGCATCACCGCGCGCAACGCATTCGCGCCGAGCATGATCCGCCGGCGGTCGAACCGGTCGGCGAGCGCGCCGGCGGGCAAGGCGAACACCAGCCACGGAAGCGTGAGGGCAAATGCAAGGCCCGCAATCAACGATGGCGACTGCGTGAATTGAATTGCGACCAGCGGCAAGGCGACCTTGAGTATTCCATCCGCCAGATTGGAGAGACCGGAGGCACCCCAGAGCCGCCAGTAGGGAGCGCCCAAC
Organism: Arthrobacter monumenti; assembly: GCF_054511255.1. Lineage (NCBI taxonomy): Bacteria > Bacillati > Actinomycetota > Actinomycetes > Micrococcales > Micrococcaceae > Arthrobacter > Arthrobacter monumenti. The sequence continues at coordinate 25,812 of NZ_JBTNCY010000008.1, forward strand.
CGCCCTGCAGCTTGTACCGCTTGGGTTGATTCGTCAGTGGATTCTCCGGTCATGAGTTTAGAATCTCACATCGATTGAGATTACTCAATGGATTGGCAATATTCCATTCCGAACTAAGATGGTTCCCATGACGGCACATTCTCCGGATACCGCAGATTCACCCGGCGCATCGGCTGACGCACAGGCTGACGCCACCCCGATGCGCCGTCCGGCCACGGTCGAGGAAGCCAAGGCGCTGGCGCATCCCCTGCGGCTGCGGGTTCTGCGGCTGTGCGCGCTGCACGACCTGACGAATAAGCAGCTCGCCGACCGGCTGGAGCAGGACCCCGGCACGGTGCTCTACCACGTCCGCCAACTGGTCAAGGCTGGCTTCCTGCAACAGGTTTCCGTACGCACCGGCGAGAGCGGAGCGCTGGAGAAGCCCTACCGGTCCACCAACAGATCGTGGTGGCTGAGCACTTCCCTCGACGACGCTGACCCGGACGCTTCACTGTCACCCATCGAGGCGTTTAGTGATGAGCTGCGCGAAGCCGGCCCGGAGTCGATCCAGACCTTCTCCCGGTTCGCGCTGCATCTTTCGGCCGAAGACGCAGAGGAGTTGGACCGGCGGATCGTCGCCGTATTGGACGAGTACGTTGCGACCGACCAGGACCGGCAGGACCAGCCCGTCCACGGTGGCATCTACGTCCTCCACCGATTGCGCGATTGACCTCCCACGCGGCATCGGGATCTCTGCGGGAACAGTGAACGTCCGTCGGCAGCCCCCTGCAGGAATAGCCGGTGGACGCTACTGGTTGCCGCGGGTATGAAGGTTATTGGTGTCACAGAGTTCGGAGGGCCGGACGCCCTCACCGCCGTCGAGCTTCCGGATCCGCATCCCGGCCCGGGCGAAGCGCGGATCAAGGTCGCGGCCGCTGCGGTGAACCCAACCGACACAGTGGTCCGCTCGGGCATCCGTGGTACCGGAGACCGCCAGCCGCCGTACATTCCTGGGATGGACGCGGCCGGAGTCATCGACGAAGTCGGCGAAGGCAGCAAATGGCAGGTCGGCGACGAAGTGATGGCCATCGCCCTGCCATTCGGCGAGCATCGGGGCGCTTACGTCGAGTACCTGATTGGCGACGACGCCTCAATGGCACGCGTCCCCGTCGGCATGGACGCCGTGACTGCGTCGACGCTGCCGATGAACGCTTTGACGGCCACGCAGATCCTGGAGAAGCTCGACCTGCAGCCCGGGCAGACCCTCGCGGTCACCGGTGCTGCCGGAATGCTGGGCAATTACCTCGTACAGCTGGCAAAGCATGCCGGACTGGTGGTGATCGCCGACGCCGCCGATAAGGACCGCGAGCTCGTCGAGTCTTTGGGCCCGGACCATATTGTCCCGCGCGGAGAAGACGTTGCCAGCCACATCCGGAAGATTTTCCCCGACGGAGTCGATGGTCTTGCCGATGCCGCGCTTCAGCGGGACGAGGCGGCTCCCGCAATCAACGACGACGGCGCGATGGCCATTGTGCGCGGATGGGACGGACGTCCCGGCCGGGGTATCACCCTGCACCAGGCCTCCGTGTTCGACGAGTACCGCTCCGGTGAAAAGCTGGACCGGATCCGCACCTTGGCAGAGGACGGAGTGCTGACCCCGCGGGTGGCGGCAACGCTGCCTGCCGACCAAGCCCCGGAGGCACACCGCCGCCTCGAAGCAGGCGGCGTCCGCGGCAGGATCGTGCTGACCTTCCCATAGGGAGCTTGGGTGCCGCTGCCTGGGTACCATCAGTATCAGTAGAAACTTTCGTCACTCTGGTGCTACGTTAGTCGCGGTAAAGCTGTACCCAAATGCACTGATATGAGACCACGAGGTCACGGGGGGCTCAGCGGGACAGCCGCCATGCCCCTGCCGAAGGCCGGCAGGCGCCCGCAGGGGAGCTCTCTACCTCATGACTAAACCTCGCACCCAGTCCATCGTCGGCCTTACCGGTCACGTCAAAGCCGTACTGTCCGCTTTCACAGCACTGAGCATCATCGTTGCGTCACTCCTGATGGCACCCGCCGCGTACGCCGCACCCACCGGGCCGCCCGAGCCGCGGCCGGTCGACGGTGCCCCTAAAACGCACCACCACTATGAACCGGGGAAAATTCCGGGAGTCGGGCGGCACAGCGGCCGCGACGGAGTTATGGAAGCCCGCACAATCCATCCGGCCGGTGACATCAACGTCACGTTGGTGCGGGCACAGCTTTATGACGACGCCGGAGACTACACATCAGTGTCCATGGCCCAGGCTCTGCAGGCGATCGATGTCGCGGACGATTATTGGTCCGATATGTCCAACGGCCGGATTTCCATTGCCGTGGGGGAAACCCTGCCCCGGTTTAGAACCGCAGCCAAGGCAAGCTGGAACTACTGGGACATCATGGACCAGATCACCAAAGAGCTGGGCTGGACCTACGAAGAAGGCGAGGCTCTGGTGGTCTTCCTCCCCCAAAACCTGCTCTCCAGCGGAGCATACGGTGCTGGCTGGACGACGGACGGCGTATCGGGACGCATCCTGATGCCACGTCCCAGCAGCTACAGCCTGAGCGACAGCGTCCTGGCACACGAATTCGGCCACCTTTTTGGTCTGGGCCATGCGAACGCTCTGACCTGTAACGATGGTGCGTCGGACACCTCCGACTATGCCGGATGCTGGATCCGGGAGTACGGAGACACCACAGATTTGATGGGAACCTCGCAACTGTATCGGCCCACCATCAGCGCCAGCTTTTGGGACATCGCCGGATTCGGATCCGGCCAGGACATCCGCAATGTCGGCGTCGCCTCGGGTTCGAAGACCTATACGCTGCTTCCATGGGGCGGGGAAAAGGACTACCGCGCCATCAAATTCACCGATCCGGTCAGCGAGGAAAGCTACTACTTGGAATTACGTCAGCCGGTCGACCAGGATCAATACCTTTCTGACTATACGGAGAGACTCAACCGGGGTGTGAAGATCACCCAAGCCCCTTGGTCAGGACCAGATCAGCTGCCTGACTCCATCATCCTGGAACCTAATACAGAACCGTTTGAAAGTTACTACAGCTCCGAGCATGCCTGGCAGGAGGGTTCGACATTTGAAACTCATGCCGGAACGGAGGTGAAAATCAGCGACATTGGCACCGGCTCGGCCAAGGTCACGATTACAGCACCTGGCGCGCAGGAACCCGAGGACCCGTTCACGGACGTCGACTCGGATACGAAGTACCAGCAGCAAATCCTCTGGGCCTACGACAACAACATCACCAACGGGTACGACGACGGCACTTTCCGTCCGTATGAGCCCATCAACCGTGATGCTATGGCAGCCTTCCTCTACCGGATGGCAGGAGAACCGGCATACAACCCGCCTGCCACCTCACCATTCGAGGACTACCCCACCAACGGAAAATTCTATAAGGAAATAACCTGGCTCGAGGAAACCGGCATCACCAACGGGTACGACGACGGCACCTTCCGCCCGCATGAACCTATCAACCGTGACGCTATGGCAGCCTTCCTCTACCGGATGGCAGGAGAACCGGCATACAACCCGCCTGCCACCTCACCATTCGAGGACTACCCCACCAATGAAAAATTCTATAAGGAAATAACCTGGCTCGAGGAAATGGACATCACCACAGGCTGGCCCGATGGCACATACCGCCCGCTCGAACCGATCAACCGCGACGCCATGGTCACCTTCCTCTGGCGCTTCGATAAGCAGTTCTAACCAGCCCACGACAAACATGGTGCCGGTGTTCGGTGTGCCCGCAGGCTAACCGAACACCGGCACCGGTTGTATCATGAGTACGACGCCGGGTTACTCAGTAACCTCGAAGGTGACAGTGTCGGTGTACTCCCGTCCGTAGACATCGGTCGCCGTGACCTCGGCGGTGTGCTCGCCGACAGCCAGGTCGTTGGGCAACTCCAGCCGCCACAGGTGCATCATCCGGTCGGCCGGGCCGCCGCCATGGACGAGCTGCTCCTGGATGGCCACCGGATCGGACCACTCGGCGCCGATCAGCTGACCCTCGCCCTGCATCTTCTGGGTCCGGACCGCCTCGGTGATTCCGGCGTCGTCGATCTCTACTTGGACCGTTGATCCGGTGCTTCCCATCCAGAAGTTGGTGGTCAGCCAGGTGTCGTTGGCCAGAGCTTCCTGGCTGACCGTCAGCGGATCGGTGAACTCCGGAGCGGAGCCTTGGTTATCGATGTTCTCTGCGTACCAGGCGCGGTAGCGCGGAGTGTTCAAACCCAGTGCCATTTGCAGCGATTCGTCCTGGCCGCGGACGGTGAAGCGCTCCTGGAATTCAGTGTTCATAATGTCCAGCGTCAGGACGCCGGGAAGGGCGCCGTCGCGCTGGACTGCCTTGGGGTAGCCTTCGGGCAGCATCCGGCCCGAGTACCAGTCGCCGGAGATGGCACCCGCCGTGATGTGGGTGAACGGCAGACCTTCGACGCCGAACAGTTCGGACCAGCCTGCCAGCGAGTCGCCTTCCCGCAGGTTTTCGATGCTGTGGGTATGGCCGCCAAGGGCCACGACCTCGCGGCCTTCAAGGATTTCGTAAATCTCCTTGACCTGATCCACCTGGTGCTGTGCCATGCCCTGGTCCGCGAAGTCCAGCAGCGGGATATGCGTGGCCAGGACGATCAGCCGGTTCTCCGGCACCTGGGCGATGTCGTTGCGCAGCCATTCCAGCTGCTTCTCACCCACGGCACCGTTGTAGCCGCCGCCCGGCATCGGGTAATCGACGGTGTTGAGTGCGACGACGTGTGCCTTGCCCGCGTTGTAGGAGTAGTACTCGGGGCCGAGCTTGGCACGGAAGGTGTCGAACGCGTGCTCGCTGCTGGCGGCGTCGAGGTCCATGTCGTGGTTGCCCGGCAGGAACCGCGCGGGGCCGTTGAGCATGCTGGTCAGTTCGCGGGTCTGCGGATACAGCGAAAGATTATCGCCGACGACGTCGCCAATAAACAGGGCGCCGCACCCTGCGTAGTCGGTGCGGGCCGCCAGATCGGTGAAGGCGCCGCGGGCGGCGAATCCGACCTGCTCCTGGGTGTAGGTCTGGATGTCGCCGCCGATCAGGCAGTGCTGCTCAGGAGACTGGGTCAGCGAGCTCTTGGCCAGCGGAAAGTTCACGGCATCGGGCAGCGGACCGGTCGGGGCGATGCCGCCGTAACTCAGATCCGGAGAGCCCTCCGGCAGGTGGTGGTAAAAGAACTGGGCGACGTTATCGCCGTCGACCGGCACCTGATAACCGCGCGGCTGGGTGACGAAGACGGTCATGTTCTCGAAGGCTGGCAACTCGTAGCGGCCCTGACTGTCAGTGGTCACCGTCCCGCGGCCGTTGGATACGGTTACGCCACCAATGCCACGCTCGTTGGGATCCTGAACAGAGTCCCGATCCTTGTCGTCGAAGACTGTACCGTCGAGAGTCTGCTGGTCGTCGTCCGGCCCCTCGACGACGTCGACCCCGCCGCGGTAGGCAGTGGCCGGCCAATCGCCGTCGGCGGGGGCAGTTTCCGGTTGCGCTGTAGCGGCAGGGGCAAGCAGCGTAGCTGCGAAGGTGAGCGCCAGCGTACCGGCGGTCAGGTAAATGGGTCGGGCAGATCGTGCTCTGGACGGTCTGGCTGAGGGGTTCAAGCTATACCTCCGGATGAGAGAAGTGGCGGCCCTTTTGACGCGCCAATGACACCGTCGCAGGCACAGGTGTACGGCGATCGACCGGGAGGTAAGCGGGATTGGAAGCAGCCGTAGCATCTGCCGAACTCATGATGAATAGCCGGGCACGGGGCAGTAAACGACTGAATGACGGTGCCGACTGCTATAACTATTACCTAGGCACAGATGCATCGATGACTGACAGCAGATCGTCAACGGTTGGGGGAAACAACCGGTATCGGCGCCGTTCCAACCGACACTCGTACTTTAAATGGGGATCTTCCACAATGCCGCACAATGAACTTCAGCCGCCGTCCTACGCGTCCACGACCGGGCAGTATGACGAGGAGCCGCCCACCACGGAACTTCCAGTGGTGGAACCGGCTGGCCCGGGCACCTCGGATTCCGGTGAGGTGCCGACGAAAGTTTGCCGGCGCTGCAGTGTGCAGAGCCGGACAGAGGGGAACTTCTGCCCTCATTGCGCCGCCCCTTACAGCAAGCCGGTGAGGTCGAAGAAGCGCAAACGACTCGTCCTGGCGTTGATAGCTTTACTCGTTCTGGGTGGCATCGGAACCGGCGCAGGCCTCGTGGTGCAGCACAATAATGAGGTTGCGGCCCAGGAAGCCGCAGCCGAAAAGCGTGCCGCCGAAGCGGCCGCGGCGGAACAGCGTGAGGAGGAGGCCGCTTCGGAAGCCGAGGCGGAAGCTGCTGCGGCGAAGGAAGCCCAGGAGGCGGAAGACGAAGCCGAACGCACCTACCGCGCCCTCGTCGTGACCAGCCTCGAGGAGTCAATCCTTGAGGACGCGAAGGAACGCGTCACTGCAGGAACTCTCACGGGGCCGATCCTGGAAGCGTCCTGTACGCCCATGGCCGGCGGCTCGACGGATGACCTGACGGCGCTGACTGGTAGCTACGACTGCATCGCCGTCAATGAGAAACTCGATGATGGCACCGCATCGGGCTACCGCTTCTCGGCTACGACCAACTGGGACGACGCCAGCTATTCCTGGCACCTGGGAAGCTGACCCACACACCTCTGTTGCAGATGCCGTCTGCAACAGTGTGTTTCTCCGTGCACGGCTCTGGCGGGTCTATGCGCTCTGTGCTAAACCGGAAGTGCGTTGACCAATCGTCCTGCATGGTTCGGAAGGAACACTGTGATGGCCACTTATAAGATCGGTTATTTCGTCGGGAGCCTGGCCTCTGGCTCCATCAACCGCACCCTCTCCGAAGCGCTGATCAAGGTCGCTCCCGAAGGGCTCGAATTCAACGAGATCCCCATCAAGGACCTTCCGCTCTACAGCTCGGACTACGACGCCGACTACCCGGCTGAAGGCCGCAGCTTGAAGAAGGCGGTCGAGGCATCCGACGGGATATTGTTCGTCTCCCCGGAATACAACAGGTCCATTCCCGGCGCCCTGAAGAATGCTATCGACTGGGGATCACGCCCGTGGGGTGCCAACTCGTTCGCCCGCAAACCGACCGGCATCATTGGCGCCTCTCCCGGTGGGATCGGGACCGCCGTCATGCAGTCCTCCATGCGCAGCGTCCTGAGCTTCCTCGACGCCCCTCAGCTCAACGCTCCGGAAGCTTACATCCAGTTCAAACCGGATGTCTTCGGCGACAACGGCGAGGTCAAGAACGAGGACACGAAAGCCTTCCTGAGCCACTTCATGGACGAGTATTGCGCATTCGTTCAGCGCGTCCTTGCGGCCACGGCACCGGGACACATCGGGGACGAAGACCCCAACTCACGGAAGTGACCCGACGGACGGCAAGGCACCTGCATGAGCAACATTGAAGTAGCCCCTCGGGAAATACTGTGCGAGGCGGAGGACAATCCGGATGGCTTGGAAGTTCTGGTTCCGAGGGATGTTCCACTCGGTGGCCCGCGGGCCATGGATGTGCGCCGCACGCTCCCCCAACGCCAGCGCAGCCTGATTGGCGCCTGGTGCTTCCTGGACCATTACGGTCCGGACCGGGTTGGCGATACCGGCGGTATGCGTGTGCCCAGGCATCCGCATACCGGACTGCAGACGGTCAGCTGGCTGTTCACCGGGGAGGTCGAGCACCGGGACTCGGCCGGCTACCACGCCATGGTGGTGCCGGGAGAGGTGAATCTGATGACCGCCGGGCGCGGCATCAGCCACTCGGAGTTCTCCACCCCGGAGACGGATGTCCTTCACGGTGCGCAGCTGTGGCTCGCCCTGCCTGACAAAGTCCGGCACATGGAACCGACCTTCGAACATTACCGCCCCGAACCGGTAACCGGGGACGGCTGGACCATGCGCGTTTTCATGGGATCGCTGGCCGGGTCCACTTCACCGATCATCACCCATATACCCCTGCTCGGAGCGGAAATCCTGCTTGAGGCCGGCGCGACAATGACGGTTGAGACGGATCCGGCGTTCGAGCACGGCGTGCTGGTGGACACGGGTGCGCCGGAGGTGGACCACCATGCCGTCCCGAAGGATCACCTCGCTTACCTGCCCGTCGGGCGTTCTTCCATTACCTTGGCTGCTGGTGACGAGCCGGTACGGGCGATGCTCATCGGCGGAGAGCCTATGGGCGAGCACATCGTGATGTGGTGGAACTTCGTCGGGCGCAGCCATGAAGAAGTCGTCGAGTATCGCGCCCAGTGGCAGACGGAGATCGGCGTCGACGGCACTGCGGAAGAACGAGTCGACGCACTTGGGCATCCGCAGTTCGGCACTTTCCCCGAAGGGGAACCGGCAGCACTGCCGGCCCCGGTCCTGCCGAACGTCCGGATCCGTCCCAGGGGCTGACGCGCCGCAGCCTGCCCCGCCGTCGTCGTCGTTCCTGACGTGGCGCACCTCACCGCTCAACAGGGAATGTCCTGGATCCCTCATGCGCTATTACATGCAAATGCATATAAAGGAAGCGCATACCAGGAGGAACACCATGCAGTTCGGCGTATTCAGTGTCAGCGACATAACCGCAGATCCCACGACCGGCAGGACGCCGTCCGAGTACGAGCGGATTCAGGCCTCGGTCGCCATCGCGAAGAAGGTCGAGGAGATCGGGATGGATGTCTTCGCCATTGGCGAGCACCATAACCCGCCGTTCTTCTCGTCCTCACCCACCACGACGCTCGCGTACATCGCGGCGCAGACGGAGCGGATTATCCTTTCCACCGCGACGACGCTGATCACCACCAATGATCCGGTCAAGATCGCCGAAGACTTCGCCATGCTGCAGAACCTCTCCGACGGCCGCGTGGACCTGGTCCTGGGACGCGGCAATACCGCCCCGGTCTACCCGTGGTTCGGCAAGAACGGCCAGGATTCCCTCGAACTGACGGTCGAGAACTACAACCTGCTCCGCCGGCTCTGGGATGAAGACGTCGTCAACTGGGAGGGCAAGTTCCGCACCCCGCTGCAACGGTTCACCTCCACCCCGCGCCCGCTCGACGGCGTCGCACCCTTCGTGTGGCACGGCTCCATCCGCACCCCGCAGATCGCCGAGCTGGCCGCCTACTACGGCGACGGGTTCTTCGCGAACAACATTTTCTGGCCGAAGGAGCACTACCAGCAGCTGATCGGCCTCTACCGCGAGCGCTACGAGCACTACGGCCACGGCCGGGCAGATCAGGCGATCGTCGGCTTGGGCGGCCAGTTCTTCATGCGGAAGAGCTCGCAGGAAGCCGTCAACGAGTTCCGCCCGTACTTCGACAATGCACCGGTCTACGGCCACGGCCCGTCCATGGAGGACTTCACCGCGCAGACCCCGCTGACGGTCGGTTCACCGCAGGAGGTGCTGGAGAAGACCTTGACCTTCCAGGAGTACTTCGGCAACTACCAGCGCCAGCTCTTCCTCATCGACCACGCCGGCCTGCCGCTGAAGACCGTACTGGAACAGTTGGACCTGTTCGGCGAATACGTCCTGCCGGAGCTGCGCAAGGAACTCGCTTCACGGGCACCGGCCGACCATCCGGAAGCTCCCACGCACGCAAACCGCGTGGCAGCACGCAACGCAACATCCGCCGTCGACGCCAGTACGACGGCGGCATAAGCCAGCCGCTGGCGGACTTTCCTAGTGGACCGACGAATTCTTCTCGAGGACGAAGTCGCCGCCGGGATAGATGATGGTTTCGTGGCCGTCGTCGTACCGGACCGCATAGGGGGGATGTCCTTTGTCCCCTCGGACCTCCGTAATTTCCCCGTGCTTGTCCGCCGAATCGACGGTGGTGCCGCGGATGATGATGCGGTCGCCTGGTTGTGCCTCCATAGCAAACACCTCCTCAGCACCACCATACGAGGCCACGCGCAAAAGCGGAATGGGCGCAGTGGTGTATGCCGGCGTCGTGCATTCTCCCTGCGGAACTTTTAACATTCCTCAGATCCGTGGTAAACCCGGAGTATGGGAGAGGAAAGCCACGAACAGGCCAAACAACAGGATCCCGACCCGCCCGTCCGCATCGATATCGGCAATGAAGAACTTGTCATCAACAACAAGTACGAAACGTTGTCAATCGCCAACGACGTCCTGATCGGCATCTTCTTCTTTGTCGGCAGCATCTTGTTCTACTTCAAGCCACTCGAATTCTGGGCGGTAACGCTGTTCGTGCTTGGCAGTGTCGACTTCCTGTTGCGCCCGATCATCCGGATGAGGCGAAAGGTCCACCTCAAGCGCCTCGGACGCCGGGACGACCACGGGCCCCAGTACTACTGAGGCGTTTTTGCCTCTAGACACCTTGTAATCGCTGTGCCAAGGTGAAAATTGCAGGCATGAAGTGTGCCGCTGGTTCGCCTCCCGGTGTGCCAGGTGTCAGCAAGAAAGTGAGGACACCATGGGATTTGGAAGCATCGCCAAGAAGGCCAAGGATTATCTGAGCAACAAAGAGAATCACGGCAAGATCAACGAAACTATCGACAAGGCCCAGAAACAGCATGGCAGCAAGCTGGGCAAGCACGGCGGGAAGGTCAATAAGTTCGTCGATGGCCAGCAGGAGAAGCGTTTCGGCGGTGGACCTGCCGGCGTCGAAAACCCGGATCCCAGAGCCGGCGAAGGCCCGGGTCCGAGAGGTGATGAGGGCCGGCGCGGCGGCGAAACCCCGCCTCCACCCCGGTAGTTCCCACAATCATCCAGCTTGAGGCGGCCCTTTCGGGGGCCGCCTCCTGCATGTGCTGGCATGTGCTGGCGCGGGCCGTCAGCTGTTGTTCGGCAGCGTGAAGGTGAAGGCGCTGCCTTCGCCGAGCGTACTGGTGCAGGTCAGGGTCCCACCGTGCCGCTCGATAATGTCCTTCGAGAGGGCAAGCCCCAACCCTATGCCCGGAATAGCGCTCCTGCGCGCTGCGCTGCTGCGGAAGAAGCGGGCGAAAACGTCTTGGCTGTCCTCGGCGTTCATGCCCATACCGTTGTCGGCGACTTGGCACTGGACGGTCCCGTTTTGTGCGCTGCCATGGACTTGGACAGTGGCTCCGGAGTGCGAATATTTGATCGCGTTGGAGAGCAGATTATCCAGGACCTGACGGATCCGTCCAGGGTCGCATTCGACTTCCAGCTGGACCGGAGTGTTCGTGAGGATCTGGATATTGGCGACGGCGGCCCGGGGCTCGGCCGCTGCGACTGCCTGGTGAATCAGCTCGGCCAGGTCGGCCGTTGTCGGTTGAAGCTCCGCATACCCCGTTGCCGTGTTCAGCAGGTCGTTGACGATCTTGAGCAACTGATCCGAATTCCGCCGGATGACATCCAGACCGGCGATGACGTTTGGCGGCAGATCCTCGGTCATGGCGAGCAACTCCGTGAAGCCATGGATCGAGGTCAAGGGAGTGCGCAGTTCGTGGGAGACGTTGGAGAGGAAGTCGTCCTTGGCGTTCAGCGCGGAGACCAGATCGGTAACATCGTTGAAGGCCAGGACGGACCCTTCGCGCCGGCCGTCGCTGTCGCTCATGGATTGCGCCGACGTCGATAGGACACGCTGCTGCGGGAGCTCACCGATCCAGATCAGGTAGTCCGAGAAGGTCTCGCCCCGGATGGCCCGGATCGCCGGCCGGTCTTCGACAGGCAGCGGCGACGACCCTCCATCCGCAAAGAGCAACAGGTCGGCTTCGGCTGCGTCCGTCAGGTCGTCCGGCAAGCCGATGCGGTGAACCTCCTGCTGCCTCCGGTTCATCAGGACGTCGTTGCCGTTCTCATCGATAGCCAGCACGCCGACGTCGACCGTGTCCACGATGGTTTTCAGGAGGCGCTCCCGACGGCCACTGGCTTCCAGGAGCCCGCGCAGTTCGGCGTCCTTGCTTTCCACCACGCGCTGTTGTTCCAGCATGCTTGCCGTCATCACCTGCACGGTGATGCCGATGGCCAGCATCATGAAGGGAATGAGTATCGGTTCGGTGAGTGCCGCCAGGTTGATGGCATTACCCCTGACGAATATCGGCGTCCACACCATCAGCAGCGTGGCCACCGCACCAGCCAGGACGCTGAGCCGGGGCAACAGTCCGGAGGCAGCCATCCAGATGACGGGGAAGACGGCCAGCATTCCCAGCCCAGTCAGGACATCACCGGCACCTTCGCGCATCAACCCGATCGGGATGAAATCGAGCAACGGGATGATCAGGAAGGACGGATAAGGCAGCTTTTCCCACGGCACCGCAAAGCAAGCCAGCAGAAGGACGACGCCGGTCACGAGGCTGAGTTGGAACAAGGGGTCCGCCAGCAGCGGGACATGGAAAATGACCGTGCCGATGAACAGGACCAGCATCGTCGCAGAGAGCGGCAGCTGGCTCATCACCACCCGGCCCCGGAGGGAAAGGTTGTGGAACTTGATCCTGTTCAAGGTTAGGAAATCGAGAACTTTATCCACGACAGCGGACTCCATAGCTCTGGTTTGTTGGCTATTCCATTGTGACTGATGTGACAAATGGGCAGATCACAGTCTTAATAAGAACATGGTTAATGCTCAAAGCAGGCGCCGCGCGCTCATTGTTGAGGACAATAAAGACATCCGCAACCTGTTGGTCCAGATTGTCACGGCTCAGGGATTTACTGCCTTTGAGGCTGAAACCGGTGCCGAAGGCCTCGAACTGGTGCAGGCCGGGGCCATGGACCTCATTACGCTCGACCTGAATCTGCCGGACATGGACGGAATCGATGTCTGCCGAAAGGTCCGCGAGGTCTCCGATGCGTACGTTCTGATGATCACTGCCCGCGTGGATGAGATCGACCGGCTGGATGGCCTGGAAACCGGCGCCGACGACTACATCAGCAAACCCTTCAGCCCCCGCGAACTGCAGGCAAGAATCTCGGCCCTGTTCCGCCGCCCCCGCTCCCCCGAACCCGAGGCAGCTTCAGGTGCGCAGGAACGCGAACATGCCGCCGAAGTCCAGCGCAGCCTGCTCCCCGGTGCCGCCGTTCTCCTCGACGGTTATGAGATCGGTGGCGGCTGCCGCCCTGCCCGTAACGTCGGCGGAGACTTTTTCGACTGGAGCGCCACCGAGGAGGGGCTGCAACTGACCGTTGCCGACGCCATGGGCAAGGGAATGGGAGCCGCGCTGATAGCTGCCACAGTGCGTGCGGTGCTTCGGACCTCGATCAAACACACAGATTTGGACACTGCCTTCAACGCAGCCGGCGGCATCCTGGAAAAGGACCTGGAGCAGGCCGGATCCTTCGCAACCGTCTTCCACGCGAGGCTGAACGCGGACTGCGGAACCTTGGGCTACGTCGACGCCGGCCACGGGCTCGCGATGCACCTCCACGACGGCGGACTGAGCCGCCTGTCGTCCGGCGGACCCCCGGTGGGCGCCGTGCCGGGGTCGGTGTGGACTTCCGGGAGCATCGTACTGGCGCCCGGGGATGCCATGGTGGTCGTCAGCGACGGCCTGCTGGATGCCTTCGACTCGGTGGAGGCGGCGATGGCAGCCGTTGCCGCCGTCGTCGACGCCGGCGAAAAGGCGCAGGACGCCTCCGATGCCATCCTGGAACTTGCCCAAGGTGAAGGCATTACCGACGACGTCACGGCAGTGGTGGTCCGCCGCAGCCCTGCCATGGGAGGCTCAGCGCCGGGGCCGTACAGATGAACCTGTTCCTCGTCCGCCTGCTCGTCGTCCTAACTCTTCTACTGGGCGTAAATTACATTGCCTGGCGGTGGCTGGAATCACTCAACTGGTCTGCCTGGTGGATCGCCGTCCCCTTGATCATGGCCGAAACCTATAGCCTGATCGACGTCGGGCTTTTCGGCCTCACGGTCTGGCGGGTCAAATACCGTCCAGCACCTCCGCCGCCACCGGCCGATGCCACCGTCGATGTCTTCATCACCACCTACAACGAGCCGCTCGACCTGGTGATGACCACGGCCTTAGCGGCCCAGAGAATCCGCCACCCGCACAGCACCTGGATCCTCGACGACGGCGCCCGCCCCGGGTTGCGCAGCAAGGCCGACGAACACGGCATCGGGTATCTGACCCGCAGCGAGGACTGGACGGACCGGCCGCGGCATGCCAAAGCCGGCAACCTGAACAACGCGCTGATGACCACGCATGGCGAATTCCTGCTGATCCTCGATGCCGACCAGATTCCGGAACCGGACATCCTTGAAAAGACACTCGGCTACTTCAACAACCGCCGCGTAGCCCTGGTCCAGACGCCGCAGTACTTCAGCAATGTCCCCGCCGATGATCCGCTGGGGAGCCAGGCACCCTTGTTCTATGGCCCGATCCAGCAGGGTAAGGACGGCTGGAACGCCGCGTTCTTCTGCGGCTCAAACGCCCTGCTTCGCCGCGAGGCCCTGATGCAGGTCGGATTGGCCGGTTATGTCCGGGAGGTCGATCGTGGAGTGCGCCGCGCGCTGGCCGGAGCCCGGACCGCCATCCGCAAGGCGCGCAAGTCCCCGGAGTCGGCCGACCCAGTGGTGTCCCGGCTCCTCGATGAGGTCGATGCCGCCACTGACCAGGCGCGGAAGGAATTGGACGACGGCGTATCCCTGAGCGAGATCACTTACCGGGTCCGGAGGAAGGTCGATACCGCGGTGCAGAGCCTGGTCTCGGAAAATTTCTCGACCCTGGAAGCGGACCTGGCGGAGATCGCCGTGATGGAACTCGGCGCCGGCGGCGGCATCGACTCCCCATTTGAACTGGAAGGCGCGGTGGACCGGATGTCGCGGCGGGATTGGTCACCGCTGGGCGCGCTCGGATCCATCCAGTCGGTCCTGGACGCGGTTTCCGTGGAGCGGCCGGACGAGGCGCAGCCGGTGATGCCGCTGGCCACCATTTCGGTCACCGAGGACATGGCCACCGCCATGCGCATCCACGCGATGGGCTGGGACAGCGTCTACCACCATGAAGTCCTCGCCTACGGTCTGGCCCCCGAGGACCTGAAGACCATGCTGACCCAGCGGCTGCGATGGGCGCAGGGCACCATCCAGGTGATGCTCCGGGAGAATCCGCTGGTCCAATACGGGATGAAATTCGGCCAGCGGCTGATGTACTTGGCCACGATGTGGAGCTATCTCAGTGGCTTCGCCGCCGTCGTCTATTTCGCCGCGCCGATCATCTATCTCGTGCTCGGCGTTCTGCCGGTCAACAGCCTCAGCACCGACTTCTTTATTCGTTTCGTCCCGTTCATGATCATCAACCAGCTGCTGTTCGGAGTCGTGGGCAAGGGCGTCAGCACCTGGCGCGGCCAGCAGTACAGCCTCGCCTTGTTCCCCACCTGGATCAAGGCGTGCACGACGGCGGCCCGTAACGTATGGTTCGGGCGGCCCCTGGGTTTTGCCGTCACTCCCAAGGCCCGCCAGACCGAAGGACCCTCCTGGAGCTTGATCCGGCCGCAGCTGATCGTGATGGCGCTGTTGGTCCTGGGGCTGATTGTGGGCGCAGTCCGGCTGGCCAATGATATGAACGAACCTATTGGGACTTTGGTAAACGTTGCTTGGGTCGTCTTTGACCTGATCATTCTGTGGGTCCTGGTCAAGGCAGCCAGCTACAAGGGGTTCGACCCTCAGGAAAGGAAGCAAGATGAATTTCACCGTTGATACCGCGGCTGAATCCTACGCGGAGGTCAAAGGAGCGGGACGGTTGAATATGGTCTCCGCAGCAAAACTGCGGGAGGTGGTTGCCGACGTCGTCGCCGGCGGTTCCAATCATGTGGTCATCAATATGGCCGAAATGGATTTTATGGACTCCTCCGGTCTCGGCGCCCTCATCGGCTGCCTGAAGGTTGCGCGGCAGGCGGGCGGCGACCTGCGGATCGCCAATGTGCAATCTCAGGTGAAGATGGTCCTTGAGCTGACCAATATGAATCGTGTCCTGACCCCGTACGACAACGTGGAAGCAGCGTTCGCGGATGCCTGAGATCATCGGTCACAGTTCCCGCCAAGGCCCGGCCGTCCCGGAAACCATTAACGAACTGCATACAGACTTGGACCAGCTGTGGGAAAAGGCATCGTTCGTCCCCGAAATGGATCAGATGGCCTTCACCACGGCCGTCATTGAAGCCGCCAGCAATGTGGTCCAGCACGCGACGCCGTCGTCCGATGCACAGCTGCAGCTCGGCGTCGACATCACGATCTGGCCGCACCGGATGCAGGCGACAGTCAGCGAAATCGGTGCCGCGCCTTCCCGGCCGGATCTGGATGGCGCTTCGTCCTCTGATCAAGACGTTGAGGCGGAAACCGGACGCGGATTGGCCCTGATCCGGGCACTGGTCAGCACTGTGACGTTCGAACGGCATGGGGACACGAACGTATGGACGCTCTGTAAGGACTCACCGCCCACACAGCGTTAGAGTGATGTTAAATTGCTGCCGGGGAGGGGAACGATTTGGTTCAGCAGGAACGCGCGCAGACGACGCGGGAAGCGATTATCCGCGGCGCGGCTGAAGTGTTCGAAAGTTATGGGTATGGCAGCGCGACCCTGAGTGACATCATCCAGCGCTCCGGTGTCACGAAGGGTTCGCTCTACTTTCATTTCGCCTCCAAGGAAGCCCTGGCCCACGCCGTCGTCGAAGCGCAGCACCAATTGTCGTTCAGCTCCGGGAAGGACCCGGCCCTGCAGAGCGATTCGGCGATCGAAACCATGATGAGGGTGTGCCGGCGATTCGGCGAACAGCTGCAGACCGAGCCAATAGTTCGCGCCGGCATACGGCTGACGCTGGAAGCATCGATGTTCGAGAAACCGGTGATCAGCCCCTACACCGACTGGATGAAACAGTTCGAGGTCCTCATTCAGCGGGGGATCGACGACGGTGAGATTCGCAGTACGATCGACCCCGCCGCCTTGGCGCACTATATAGTCCCCGCCTTCACCGGTGTGCAGATGGTTTCCAACCTGCTCACCGGCCACCAGGACGTGCTCGAGCGGATCAACGATATGTGGACATTCCTGCTGCCCGCCCTCCGGCCTGAAGAGTCTTCCACTACGCCTTCGCCCCTGAGCTGAATAATCGCAATCCGGCTTGACCGTGACGTACGACATACGTACGCTATAAACATACCGGACACCCGGTTTCTATTTGGTCGCCCGCTTCAGCGCCTATGCGATGACGGGGGCGTCATGCGATCGCACTGCAGGCCGCGGACGACCAGATAATAACGCCGCTCCGGTCTCGGAAAGCGGGCCAGGGAGCCTCCGCTTTCCGGGACCGGAGCGGACCAAAACGCGCACAGAGAACGACGGCCCTGGGGGACGGCGATGAACGAACCGGCATTGCAATTCGCCGAGGTGGACAAGGTCTTCGGTGAGGGCGGATCGTCGGTGCTGGCGCTGCGGGGCATCAACGTCACCGTGAATACCGGCGAATTCACCGCTTTGATCGGCTCCCCCGGTTCCGGCAAGTCTTCTCTACTGGCCGTTGGCGGTGGCTTGGATCAGCCCACAAACGGCGAGGTGTTCGTCAACAGGACTTCGCTCAGCGGGCTCGGACTGAACGAATGCGCGAGCCTGCGGCGCCGCTTTGTCGGCTATCTCCACCAGAAACCCGACCTCGTCCCAATGCTCACGGCCCTGGAGAATGTCGCCTTGCCGCGTGAACTCGACGGTGCATCCACCGAGGTAGCACAGCAAGAAGCCGAGGCCGCTCTCGATAAGATCGGAGTTGGGTCACTTTCCGGCCGCTTCGCGCGTGAGTTGTCCAATGCAGAGCAACAACGTGTCGCCCTGGCCCGGGCGATCGTGGGCGAACGGCGGCTGATCCTGGGCGATGAACCGGTGGCCGGCGTGGACCCGGCCGACGGCGACGAACTGCTCGACACCCTTCGCCGCTTGGCCGACGAGGGCTTCGCGGTCCTGTTGACCACGCGGGAAACCAGGCACACCGCCTGGGCCGACCGCGTATTGTTCATCAACAATGGACAAATTATCGGTGAATCCGGCAGCCGCTTCGGCAGCGAGTTAGTTTTCGCCGACCGCTACGTCTAATTCCTCCAGACGGTCCGGATCGGCGAGCACGTCGATGGCGGTGATCCTTCCGTCCCGAACGGTGAACGCCATAACGGAGACCGGCCGGCCATGAGGAACGACGACGACTCCCGCGGTTCCGTTGACGTGCACCGGGCGTATGTGTGGGGCAAGCTGCCCATACGTGAGAGCCTGCTTGGCGATAGTCGCCCCGCCGCGAAGGAGCACTGAGGCCGCAGGCCGCGCGAATCCGCCGTCGGACCGGAGCACGGCGTCCGGATCGAGCACCGCGACCAGCGCGGAGAAGTCGCCGTCACGGGACGCGGCGAAGAACGCATCGACCACTTCGCGCTGCCGGGCGGGATCGACGTCGGGCGTTGGAACCTGTTGTTGCACCCGCCGCCTGGCCCGGCTGGCCAACTGCCGTGCCGCCGTCGTCGACCGCTCTACAACGGGCGCAATCTCCTCGAAGGGCACGGAAAACATGTCGTGCAGCACGAACGCCAGGCGCTCTGCGGGATCCAACGTGTCGAGCACTACCAGCAGCGCAATCCCGACGGACTCGGACAACAGCGCCTGGTCAGCCGGATCGACGTCGTCCACGCGGCTCACCACGGGATCGGGCATGTGCACGCCCAGCGGTTCCTCGCGGCGCGAATTGCGTGTCCGCAGCATGTTCAGGCACACCCTTCCGGCCACCGTGGTCAGCCATCCGGCCAGATTCTCCACGCCGCTCACGTCGGCACGGCTGGCGCGCAACCAAGTCTCCTGGACGGCGTCGTCGGCCTCACTGAGCGAGCCGAGCATCCGGTACCCCACCGCGCGCAGATGCGGCCGGTGTGCTTCGAACCGCTCGGCCAGCAGGTCAAGTTCGTCCATCCGTCACATTCTCCCAACGCCGCGTGTCATAAGAGTGTAAACCGGCAAAAGGGCCAATCCCCTGGAGGAGAACAACAATGAACAAGCAACCGAATCACGACGACGGCGCCGTGGCAGCACCGATTCTGGTCACCGGCGGAACCGGCCGGCTCGGGCGGCTCGTTATCCCGCGGCTGCTCGCTGCTGGACGCGATGTGCGGGTGCTCAGCCGGCACTCTCAGGATGCGGCCGGCGGCGTCGAGTACCTCACCGGCGACCTGCTCACCGGCGAGGGGGTCGAGCGGGCGGTGGACGGTGCAGGAACCATCCTGCACCTCGCCGGGGCCGCCAACGCGAAAGGCGACGACGAGGCGACGCGCAATCTTGCCAGAGCGGCATCACGGGCTGGGATCCAGCACCTGGTGCACATCTCCGTCATCGGCGCGGACCGCGTACCGCTCGGCTACTTCAAGTCCAAGCTGGCGGCGGAGCAAGCTGTGATCGACTCCGGACTGCCGTTCACGATCCTGCGTGCCGCCCAGGTCCACGATCTGGTGCTGACCATGGTGCAGGCGATGGCGAAACTGCCGATGATCCCGGTTCCCGGCGGGGTGCGGTTCGAGCCGGTCGATGCGGACGAAGTAGCGGCCCGACTCGCCGAACTGACCCTCGGCGAGCCCTCCGGACTGGTTACCGATCTTGCCGGGCCGGAAGTGTATGGAATGGACGAACTGATCCGTGGATACCTGCGGCTGCACGGTAAGCGGCGCTTGATGGTTCCGCTCCGGATGCCGGGCAAGGCGGGACGAGCCTACCGGGCCGGTCGGAATCTGTCACATGAGCGTTCCTCGGCCGGGAAGCGGACGTGGGCAGACTTCCTGCAGAACGAGAAGGCGTCCAAGCGTCTCCAACCCGTCGCTGGAAACCTCCCGCCACGCGGGCGACGGTGACTCCCGACTGCCCTTCACCATGTCCGGTGAAGGTTATCTTCCGGACGGCCTCAGCGCCCGTAGTGGTATCGGCATGAGGCGATGCGGATCTCATCGTCGCTGACCTTGTAGACCAAACGGTGCTCGTCGGTGATCCGACGAGACCAGTAGCCGTGGAAGCCATGCTTGAGTGGTTCTGGCTTGCCGAATCCTTCGTTTCCGTTGTGCTGGACATCCTTGACTAATATGTTGATCCGCTTTAGAACTTTGCGGTCTTGGGCCTGCCACCAGACATAGTCTTCCCAGGCGGCCTCATCCCAGACCAGTTTCATTCAGCCAGGTCCCGCCGGATCCCCTCGCCGTTTTCGAGCCGGTTGATGGAGGCCAACAGTCTGCGGGCGTTCTCGGGGCTCCTGAGCAAATAGGCGGTCTCCTTCAACGACTCGTAGTCATCGAGTGCCACCATCACAACTGGCTCGTGACCGGCACGCGTGATAATAACTTCCTCGCGATCGTCGGTGACAGCGTCGAGAGTCTCGGCGTATCGCGCCCTTGACTCTGAGTAGGACATGGTTTTCATGAGGTTACTTCTCCTTACGTACAGAAAACTGTACGCTCAAAAATCGCTGGCTGCAATCAGCACGGCGCTCGACATGGATCGTCCGGCTCGTCCCGTCTCCTATTCAGGCAGGCAGCCGCAGGAACGCCGGATGATCAAGTCGGTGGGGAACACCATGTTCCTGACCGGGGTTGACTCCTCCTTGTTCAGCAGCGCTTCGACGGCGGCAGCCGCCATCTCCCGCGTGGGCTGGTGCATGGCGGTCAGCGCCGGCCAGGTGTACTCGGACTGGAAGGAAGCGTCGAAGGAAACGACGGCAACGTCGGCAGGAACATTCAGATCGGCCTCATGCAGTGCGCGGAGCACCCCCACCGCTTGAACATCAGAACTGACGAATACCGCCGTCGGCCCGTCCTTGAGGGAAGCCAGCCTTCGTCCGGCCGTATATCCACCGTCCATGCTGAAAGGCGCGGTGAAGACCGGCCCCTCCTGCAAACCTGCAGCAGTCAACGCCTGCAGCCAGCCCGCCTCCCGCTCGTCGGGGGCGTTGACAGCATTCATTCCTTTCACCAAGGCAATGTTCCGATGGCCGTGCCAGATCAGGTGTTCCACGGCGGCCAACGCACCGACTGTCAGATCCACACCCACGGTCGGCAGGTGTTTGGAAGGGCGGTAATGGTTGAGCAGCACGGCGGGAATCCCGGAGGCGATGACGTCATCCAGGTATGGCTCATCCTCGACGGTGGTCAGCAGCACTCCGTCCACCTGGCGGGACAGCAGGTTCCGCACATGCTTTCGTTCCTTGGCCGTGGAACCATCCGAATTCGTCAATAGCAGCGCGTAACCGCGGTCGTTGGCCGCGTCTTCCAAGGCATGCGACAACTCGGCGAAAAATGGGTTGATGGTGTCGGGAATGACCAGCCCCAGCATTTCGGTGGAGCCGAGTTTCAACGCCCTCGCCGCAGCATTCGGCCGGTAGCCCAGCACCCGGATTGCTTCCAGCACCCGCGCCTCCGTGGCCGGCGCAACTTTTTTCGGCCCCGCATTAATGACATAGCTGACGACGGCGGTGCTCACCCCCGCATACCGCGCGACATCCTTCCGGGTCACCGGACTCCTGGCCGGCTGGGCCGTCGTCGTCATTCCTTGACCGCTCTCTTTTGCTGTAGACATTGCGGTGCCATCCGGCTCCGCTGCTGGCTCGGTGGACGCAGCAGGGATGCATCCACGAGCCTTAGTTTAGCTACTGAGGGCCCGGAGCATCCCCAAAATCGGGAACGTCCAGCCGCTCTCCCCCGCGGTTGGCGGACTGATGGGCGATAATTCCGGGCAAGGTAAACCGCGCCGCAACCCAGGCATTTACCGGCGGCAGGGACCCCTCGGTGACGGCGGTGACGAAGTCATCCACCAGGAAGTGATGACTCCCTTCATGCCCGTTGGGGGCGCCATGAAACTCCTTCGGCAACCGCTTGATGTCGTGCACCGGGGCATGGCCGGAGGTGAACGCGTCGCGGAGTTCGGGCGCAACGTGGGCCAGCGCGGGATCGTCGGCGGACATGGTGGCGGCGGTGTCCAACTCGGCGGAGACATCGTGCACCTTTTCCTTGTCCTGCCAAACCGAAATGTGCGCCAACTGCTCGAAGCTGGCATCCGTGCCGAAATAGCGGAACCTGGATTCACGCATGTGCGAGGGATAGCCGACCCTGCGCATCTCGTTCGTCCGCATTACGCCGCCGTCGGATAGCTCGAACATGGCGGTGGCGTTGGAGAAGTCGTTGTCGAACATGCTGACGTCCTTGTCGAAGACCCCGTCGCCGCGCTCGTCCTTAACCCCGATGCAGCTGACGCTGACGGCATGCGACGGCAGCGCTCCCAGGACACCTCCAATGGCGTGGGTCGGATACAGCATCGGCGGGTAGCTGGCGGTCTTTTTCCAGTCTGCGCCGCCGCTGTACTGGTATGCGGCATAGAAGCCAAGATCCATATCGTGGACGTAGTCGCCCTCGGCATAAAACACGCGTCCAAACTCGCCTGTACTGAGTTTCTTCCGGGCGTAGACAGTTGCCGGGTTGTAGTAGCTGGTCTCCCCCATCATGTAAGTAAGTCCGGTTTCCTTAACCGCGGCGATGATGTCCGCAATCTCCTCCTCGGAAATCGCCATCGGCACCGCCGAGTAGACATGCTTGCCGGCGCGCAGAGCCTGGACCACCAAGGGGCCATGCGTCCACCGCTGGGTAAAAATGGCAACCGCATCGACGTCGCTGGCCAGCAGCGCGTCAAAGTCCTCAACGGTGCCATCGAGGCCTTCGCGCCCGGTGAGCTCGTCCGCACGCCCGGGTTCGACGTCGGTCACCACGATGGAGCCGACTCCCGGATGGAGCCTGAACAGCTTCGCGAACTGCCCGGCAAATTGTCCTGCTCCTACAAGTCCCAGCGACATGGTCATGATGTTCCTCCTTGTTGGTTCTTCTCCTGATGCGCATTTCGAATGCACCCGCTGCTTGCGTTGCAAGAAATCTACTCGTGTATACCCATGCGGCGCAAGCATAGATTCTGATTGCTCTTCACGCAGATGAAAGGCTTGCCAACGAATTTATACACGTGTAGATTGCTCGGCAAGTGTCATCTGGATCACACGTTTCCACGTGGAGCAACGATCCATCTTGGGAACCGAGTGAAGGAGTCATGATGGTTACGACCACAAGCGAATCGGCTGTCGCCAGGCCGCCTGCCCGCCCGAAACGCCGCAAACGGCGCGACGACACCAAGCTGGCGATGCTGTTCATTTTTCCGGCGACCATTGGCCTGGTTGCCTTCTATTTTTGGCCGCTGCTGCGCGGTATCTGGCTGAGCTTCACCTCGTGGGACCTGCTCTCGGCAGCACAATTCGTTGGCCTGGCCAACTACGAGCGGATGTTTTCGGACCCGATCTTTTGGAACGCCGTACGGGTGACCTTGTACTACGTCTTCATCAACATCACCATCCAGACCGCAGCAGCCCTTCTGATTGCGGTACTGATGCAGCGGCTGACGCAATCAACGTTGGTGCGCTCCCTGATCCTGGCGCCATACCTGGTATCAAACGTCGTCGCCGGTCTGGTGTTCCTGTGGATCCTGGACTTCCAGCTGGGCATTGGCAACCAGATAATTGAATGGATCGGGCTGGACCGCATTGGCTTCTTCACGAGTGAGGCCTGGGCCATACCGACTATCGCATTGGTCAACGTGTGGCGGCATATGGGTTACACGGCGCTGCTGATCTTCGCCGGTCTGCAGTCCATCCCCGGCGGCCTCTATGAAGCGGCCCGGGTCGACGGAGCCTCCGAGCCGCGGATGTTCTTCGGTATCACCTTGCCACTGTTGCGCCCCATCCTTGGCCTGGTGCTGATCATCACGGTCATCGGTTCATTCCAGGTCTTCGACACCATCTCGGTCACCACCGGTGGAGGCCCGGTCAACGCCAGCCGCGTTCTGCAGGTCTACATCTACGACAGCGCGTTTGCCCAGTTCAACTTCGGCTACGCGGCCGCGCTCAGCGTCGCGATGCTGGCGATCCTGATGATCGTCACTTTCTTCCAATACCGGGTAACCCGCGCCGGCCAGTCAGATTTGAACTAAGGAGTCTCCCATGTCGCAAACCACTGCCGAGGCGCAGCCAGGCGCCACAGATGTCGCCGAAACTGACCCCGCAAATCCGAACAGCCGGCACACCGAGCGGAAACGACGGCGGCCAACCATCGGCCGTATCTTCGCCTGGATCGCCATGATCGCCCTGCTGGTGGCCACGATCTTCCCGTTCTACTGGATGCTGCGCACGGCACTCTCGAGTAACGACGCACTGTACGCGAACGCCACCTCGCTGCTGCCGGTCGATTTCAGCTGGGGTGGCTTCGAAAGGGTCTTCGGAATGCAGTCCACGGAGGAAGCAATCGCGCAGGGAGGATCCGGGGCCGACATGAATTTCTGGCGCTACCTGGGCAACTCCGTGTTCGTGGCGACCGGCATCACCGTCTGCCAGGTCTTCTTTTCCGCGATGGCGGCCTACGCCTTCTCCCGGCTGCGCTGGAGGGGCCGCAGTTTCGTCTTCAGCCTGTTCCTGCTCTCCCTCATGGTCCCGCTGATCTTCACCCTGCTGCCCAACTTCCTGCTGATCAAACAGCTCGGCCTGGTCGATACTTTGCTCGGGATCATGCTCCCCGGTTTGTTCATGGCACCATTCGCGATCTTCTTCCTTCGTCAGTTCTTCTTGAACGTTCCCCTGGAAGTGGAAGAAGCCGCACTGATTGATGGTGCGAGCAAGATCCGCGTCTTTTTCCGGCTGATTATCCCGATGTCGGCGGCTCCGATCGCAACGATCTCGATCCTGACCTACATCACGGCCTGGAATGACTACTTCTGGCCCTTGATGGTGTCGTATTCCGACCGGTCCCGGGTGCTCACGGTGGCGTTGGGATCCTTCAGCGCACAGACACCACAAACAGGGCCGGACTGGGCGGGACTGATGGCGGCGACGCTGGTGGCGGCGCTGCCGATGATCATTCTGTTCGCCTGCTTCGCAAAGAAAATCGTCAATTCCATCGGCTTCAGCGGAATCAAGTGAGGTACTCCATGAAAACAACACACTCTTTCCGCAGAGCTGCAGTGCGTCGCCGGTTGCGGCGGGGACTGGCCGGAACGACGGCGGCTGTGAGCCTGGCTGCGGGACTCGCCGCCTGTGGCACTCCAGTCAGTACGGGAACCACGACCCTTGACTATTGGTTGTGGGACTCGGCCCAACTACCGGGCTACCAAAAATGCGTCGACGCCTTTGAAGAGGATAATCCCAACATCGATGTCCGCATCACCCAGTACGGCTTTGACGACTATTGGGCAAAATTGACCGCCAGCTTCGTCGCCGAGGCCGGACCCGACGTCTTCACCAACCATGCAAGCAAGTATCCCGAGTTTGTCAGCCGCGGCGTTCTGCTTCCATTGAAAACACTGGACGCGACCAGCGACTTCGACGCGGATGAATTCCAGGACGGTCTGGCTGAGCTGTGGCAGGGCCCGGACGGAAAACAGTACGGCATGCCAAAAGACTTTGATACGGTCGCGCTGTTCTACGACAAACAGGTGCTTGAGAAGGCGGGAATGACTCCAGAGGACCTCCGGAATCTCACGTGGAATCCAGAGGACGGCGGAACCTTCGAGGACGTACTCGCCCACCTGACCATCGACAAGAACGGCGTCCGCGGTGACGAGCCTGGTTTCGACCCAAATAATGTCAAAGTCTACGGGCTGGCCTCGGCGGGGTCCGGCGGCTATCACGGCCAGACGCATTGGTCCTGGTTGGCAGGTTCCACCGGATGGAACTTCAATAACCAGAAGGTTTGGGGCGACGAATACAACTACGACGACCCACGCTTCCAGAAAACCATCGAGTGGTACTTCGGACTGGTCGAAAAGGGATACCTGCCTCCATTCGAAAAGGTAGGTGCAACACCCAATGCCTCCCAGCAGCTCGGATCAGGCAACGCGGCAATAGCGGCCGACGGTTCCTGGATGATCCGGATCTACGCAGGGCTGCAGAACGTCGACATGGGCATCGCCAAGATTCCTTCCGGCCCCGTCGGACATCCCGTCTCGATGTTCAATGGGTTGGGCGATTCGATCAGCGCGCAGACGGAGCATCCCGAAGAAGCCGCGGAACTGGTGGACTTCCTGGGATCCGACCAATGCCAGGTCATCATCGGCAAGGAAGGCGTCGTGCTCCCGGCGCGGCCGGCGGGAACACAGGCGGCAATCGAGACCTTCAAGTCAAAGGGAATCGACCCAACTCCGTTCACGGAACTGGTGGAAAACCAGAACACAATGCTGTTCCCGGTCACCGATCACGGGGCCACGATCAACTCGATCATGCAACCGGTGATGGACGAGATCTACATCGGCACGCGCGACGTATCCACCTTGGACGAGGTCAACAAGCGCATCAACCGCCTGTTCGATTAGTCGCGGAACATTTGGTGTCACGAATCGACACAAAGGCTTCGTGACGGTCATGCGGAGTCACGCTCTCGCCCTTACTGCCGGCGTTCCAAGACACTGAAATCCCCGACAGAACAGGAGCCTGATATGACTACCGCTTGGTCGTTTGAAACCCGCCAAATCCACTCCGGGCAAGAGCCCGATGCTGCGACCGGCGCGCGTGCGTTGCCGATCTACCAGACCAGTTCGTTTGTGTTTCCCAGCGCCGAAAGTGCGGCCAACCGCTTCGCCTTGGCCGAGCTCGCTCCGATTTATACCCGGATCGGCAACCCCACCTCCGAAGCAGTTGAAGCCCGGGTCGCCGACTTGGAAGGTGGAGTCGGCGCACTGCTGCTCGCTTCAGGCCAGGCAGCCGGAACCTACGCGGTGCTGAATCTGGCTGAATCCGGTGATCATGTCGTTGCGAGCCCGAGCCTGTACGGCGGAACCTACAACCTCTTCGCTCACACCCTGAAGAAGCTCGGTGTGGAGGTTACGTTCGTGGCCGACCCCGATGACTTGGAACAGTGGCGCGATGCCGTCCGGCCGAATACGAAGCTGTTCTTCGGTGAAGTGGTGTCCAACCCGCGGCAGGATGTGCTGGACCTCGAGGGTGTCAGCAAGGTCGCCCATGACGCCGGCGTGCCCCTGATTGTCGACAACACGCTGGCGACGCCCTATCTCATCCGACCGCTGGAGTGGGGCGCCGACGTCGTCGTCCATTCCGCCACCAAGTACCTGGGCGGGCACGGGAACGCGATTGCCGGCGTAATTATCGACGGCGGCAAGTTCGACTACACGAAGGACCCGGAAAGGTTCCCTGGCTTTAACACTCCCGACCCGACCTATAACGGTTTAGTGTTCGGCCGGGACCTGGGCGAGGGCGGAGCGCTGGGTGCGAACCTGTCCTACATCCTCAAGGCACGGGTGCAGTTGCTGCGGGACCTGGGCGCCGCCGTCGCACCTTTCAACGCCTTCTTGATCGCCCAGGGCCTGGAAACACTGAGCCTGCGGGTGGAACGGCATGTGGAGAACGCCAATACAGTCGCCCGCTGGCTGGAAGACCGGGATGAAGTGGATTCCGTTGCCTACGCCGGCCTGCCATCCAGCCGTTGGTACGAACGGGGCCGCAAATACGGTCCGAAGGGCACCGGCGCCGTCATCGCTTTCAACATCAAGGGCGGTTTGGAGTCCGGGCGTCGGTTTGTCGACGGCTTGGAACTGCACTCCAATGTGGCCAATATTGGCGATGTCCGGTCCTTGGTGATCCACCCGGCATCCACCACGCACGGCCAACTCACAGCAGAGGAACAGCACCGCGCGGGGGTCACACCGGGTTTGGTGCGGCTGTCGGTCGGCCTGGAGAACATCGAGGACATCCTCGCCGACCTCGACGCCGGATTCCGGGCGGCCAAGAGCACCTGACCGCGAACGAACCAGCACACGTCAGCCGCGCACACTTCGGCCCACCATTCACCCCTCTGGATTGTGGGCCGAAGTGGCGTGGGCCCACACTCCAGGCATGAAAAGTGGGACAGATCGGTTCCTGCCCACCCGGAAGTAGCTCCGAGTGGGCGGGAAGCGAAGCTGAGCGGGCTTATCCCAACGCGGGGTGGCGATCCGACAGGACGAACCTATCCCAGGGACGAAACTGGTACGGTCTGGTCGACTGCATCGCGGGAGATGCTGACCATGTCCGCACGCGGAACCACCTTGACCCGTTCCCGTGCCAGGGGACCATCCACACTCGCCGCCTCACCGAGTTGCCGCTCATGCGCGTCGAGAGCGAGCCACCCGTCCCAGCCGGTGTACTCGATTCCCCGGCTATCGAGCAGCTCGACGACGGCGCCCTCATCCCGGATGCCCGCCGGCGTCAGTCCGTCCGCGTCTTCCAACAGGTGGTTGATGGTCTCCAACGCGTCGCCCTTGGTGTGCCCGATCAGCCCCACCGGTCCGCGCTTTATCCATCCGGTGGCATAGAGCCCGGCCGCCGGTGCGCCGTCCCGGTCCAGGATCCTGCCGCCGTCGTTCGGGATGATGCCCTTGCTGTGGTCGAAACCCACCTCGGGCAGGGCAGAACCGAAATAGCCCACTGCCCGGTAGACAGCCTGCACCGGATAATCGAGGTATTCTCCGGTGCCCCTTACCCCGCCGGAGCCGTCCAGCCCGTTCCGCTCGAACCGGATCCCATTGACCTCCCCATCCACACCGGTAATCTCCACCGGGTTGTGCAGGAAGTGAAGGTGCAGCCGGCGGCTGGCCCCGGTGTCCTGTTCCTCGGCCACCCAGTTGGTCAGTGTGCCGACCATGTTCTTGACCTGGTTGTTGCTCCTGACCGCTTCGTCCGACGCGGCGTCGAATTCGAAGTCGTCCGGATACAGGACAATGTCGACGTCCTTCGAGTGCGACAGTTCGCGCAGTTCCAAGGGGGTGAATTTCACTTGGGCCGGGCCGCGCCGGCCAAAGACATGCACGTCGGTGACCGGGGAATCCTTCAATGCCCGGTACACATTGTCCGGAATCTCTGTCTCCAGCAGGTCATCGGCATGTTTGGAAAGCATCCGCGCCACGTCAAGTGCCACATTTCCGTTGCCCAACACCGCGACCTGGCGGGCTTGCAGAGGCCAGTGACGGCCGGCGTCGGGATGACCGTCGTACCAGGAAACAAACTGAGCCGCGCCGAACGACCCGTCCAGCTCAATACCGGGAATGTTCAAGTCGGCATCCTCGATGGCACCCGTAGCGAAGATGACGGCGTCGTAATGTTCCCGCAGGTCGGCCAAGGTCAGATCGGTTCCGTACTCGACATTGCCGAAGAAACGAACATCTCCCCGGTCGAGCACCTTGTGCAACGCCTTGACGATCCCCTTGATCCGTGGATGATCGGGCGCAACGCCGTACCGGATGAGCCCGTAGGGCGCCGGATACCTGTCGAACAGATCCAGGCTGACCTTAATGTCTCCGGATTGGACCTGTTCCGATTTTGCGAGCATATCGGCCGCGTAAATTCCTGCCGGTCCGGCTCCGATAATGGCAATTCTCAGTGGGCGGCTAATGCGCTCTCCCATGGTGTTCCTTTCGCTGTGGCATAGTGCGGTGGGTTTGCTGCGTAATGCGGCGGGTTTGTTGCGTAATGCGGTGAGAGGGTGACAACGTCCCCGACGACGATCACCGCCGGTGACTCGACGCCGCGGGCCTTGGCTGTGCCGGCGATGTCGGCAAGCGTGCCGGTGGTGACGCGCTGCTGCGGCATCCAGCCGTTCTCGATGATGGCAACCGGGGTATCCGGTGAGCGACCGTACTCCATCAGGATCCGGACGGATTCTTCAAGCCGGGCCACGCCCATCAGCAGCAGCAAGGTGTGGTCCGCACCGGGCGGAACCTGTCCCGCTTGGATGCGGAGGTCTTCGTGTCCGGTCAGCACGCTGAACCCCTTCGCCAGCCCGCGGTGTGTCACCGGGATTCCGGCGGCGGCCGGCACGGAGATAGCTGACGTGACACCGGGAACCACTTGGACGTCGATGCCATGGCTGCGGCAGTATTGTTCCTCTTCGCCGCCGCGGCCGAGCACATACGGATCTCCACCCTTGAGGCGGACCACGTGCCGGCCCATCAACGCCTGTTCGACCAGAATCCGGTTGATGGTTTCCTGCGGCACCGGGTGGTGGCCGGGTGACTTCCCGACGTCGATAATCCGCACGCCGTCACCGAGCCTGCCCAGAATAGAGCGCGGGCCCAGCCGGTCGGCGACGACGACGTCGGCCTGGCTGAGCAGCCGGTGTCCGGTCGCGGTGATGAGGCCTTCGTCCGCCGGTCCCCCGCCGACCAGAGCGACCCACCCGGTGCCGACGTCGTCCGCTTTCCGGAATCTACGCAGCGGCAACTGGCCAGAGTCGAGTGCGGCGGTGATGCCATCCCGCACTGCCGCGGCACGCTTCGGATCTCCTCCGGCGTTGACTGCGACCTTGATGCCGTCGCGTTCGGCCACCGCTGGCACCCACATCCGCGACGTCTGGTGGCTGCCGCCCCGGGAGGCCCAGATGTGGGCTGCCTCCGCCTCGGCCACGATCCGCTCATCAACCGTAGGCGAGCCGGTATAGGCAAATACCAGCCAAGCCTCCTGCAGATCAGCCGGTTGGTAGTCCCGCCGTTCCCAGCGCAATGCTCCAGTCCCGGCCCATTCGGTGATGTCCTCGCAGGCGAACGGTGCCACGACGGTGACATTGGCGCCGTCGTCCAGCAGCGCCGGGATGCGGCGGGCGGCCACCGGGCCGGCTCCGGCGATGAGCACCTTGCGCCCCGCCAGTTGCAGGGAAATGGGATAGGTCATGGCTGTCCTTCGATTCCGGGAGCTTCCGGTCTGTGGTTTTCTTCGTGTGTGGAGGCGACGATGCCGGCGAGGATGATCGCCGCGGCAAGCCCGAGACACAGCAGCACCTCGACAGGGTGACGGCGCGGGGCCATCATGTGTGGATTCCGCATTCGGTCTTGGCCAATCCGGCCCACCGACCGGCGCGGGGGTCCTCGCCGTCGGCAACCGGACGGGTGCATGGCCAGCAGCCGATCGAGGGGTAACCTTCGGCCAGCAGGACGTTGACCGGCACGTCGTGGACGGCGGCATAATCGAGCAGTTCGTCGAAGCTCCAAGCCGCCAACGGGTTCACTTTGACCAACCCGTGCCGCTCATCCCAACTGATCAGCGGGGCCTTGGTCCGGGTAGGTCCCTCCTCCCGCCGGATTCCGGTGAACCACACTTCGTAGTTGGCCAGAGCGCGGGCCAGCGGCGCAACCTTGCGGAGCTGGCAGCACAACGACGGATCCCGGGCGAACAGGTCCTTGCCGTGTTCGGCGTCCTGTTCAGCGACGGATTGTTCCGGCTCCACGTCCACCACGTTCACATTCAGTCTGTGAGCGACGTCGGCGCGGGTGCCGAGGGTTTCCGCGAAGTGGTACCCGGTATCCAAAAACAGAACGTCGACACCGGGAAGCTGCTGCGCTACCAGATGCGGCAGCACCGCGTTGGCCATGGAACTGGCGACGGCGGCGGCGCGGACGTCGAAATGTTCCGCAACCCAGCCGATCAGCTCCGCGGCTGAAGCATCAGCGCCCAGCGTGGCGGAACCAGAGTCCGCGAGCGCCTTGAGCTCGCCGGCCGGGCGGCGCAGCAGCTGGGCACTCACTTCAGCACCTCATCGTCTGCGCGGTGCGACCATTCGGCGAAGGTCTCGCCGTCGGCCCGCTGGTCCACGTAGGTGCGGACCATCCGTTCGACGTAGTCGGCCAGCCCGTCGGCGGTGACCTTCAGCCCGCGGATCGTTCGCCCCAGTCCGGCCTCGTCCCGTTCGTTCGACGCCAGCCCGCCGCCGAGGTGGACCTGGAATCCCGGCGTCTGCCCGCCGTCGCCGTCGGGAAGCAGTTGTCCCTTCAGGCCGATGTCGGCGGTCTGGATCCGCGCGCAGGAATTAGGACACCCATTGACGTTCAACGTCAGTTGTTCCGGCAGCGTGCCGGCGTCGGCCAGATCGGCGAGGCGTACCTCAAGTTCGTCGACGGCGGCCGCAGCAGTGTCCTTGGTGTCGACGATGGCCAGTTTGCAGAATTCGATGCCGGTGCAGGCCATGGTCGAGCGGCGGAACAGGGAGGGCCGGGCGGTCAAGCCAAGGGATTCGACGTCGGCCAGCAACGGTTCCACCTCGGCCTCGTCGACGTCGAGCAGCACCAGCTTCTGATGCGGGGTGGTCCGCAGCCGGTAGGAGCCATGGGCCTCCAGCATGTCGGCCAGCCGGCGCAGCATCGTTCCGGATGCCCGGCCGACGGTGGGAGCCACGCCGAGGAAGAACCGGCCGTCTTTTTGCCGATGCACTCCCACATGGTCGCCGGGTGAGGATGGACGCTCGGCGGGCGGTCCGTCCGGCAGCGGGCCCTGCAGGTACTCCTCCTCCAGCACCCGGCGCAGCTTTTCGGCGCCCCAGTCCTTGAGCAGGAATTTCATCCGGGCGCGGTGGCGCATCCGGCGGTATCCGTAGTCGCGGAAGATGCAGGTTACTCCGTACCAGACTTCCGCCGCACGTTCCGGCGGGACGAAGACGTTGAGCCGCTCGGCCAGCCTCGGGTTGGTGGACAGGCCACCGCCCACCCAGAGGTCGTAGCCGGGCCCCAGCTCAGGATGGACCACGCCGATCAGCGAGACGTCGTTGATCTCATGCACCACGTCCTGGCTGGGATGGCCACTGATGGCCGTCTTGTACTTTCGCGGCAGGTTCGCCAGGTCCGGGTCGCCGATGTACTTGCGGGCGATCTCCTGGATGGCCGGCGTTGGGTCGAGGATTTCATCGGCGGCGATGCCTGCGACCGGCGAACCGAGGATCACCCGCGGAACGTCCCCGCAGGCTTCGGTGGTCTGCAGTCCCGCCGCTTCGAGACGCCGCCAGATTTCGGGAACGTCTTCCACCCGGATCCAGTGCAACTGGATGTTCTGCCGGTCGGAGAGATCTGCGGTATCCCGGCCGAACTCGGTGGAAAGGTCCGCGATCACCCGCAGCTGATCGGTGGTCAACGCACCGCCGTCGATTCTCACCCGCAGCATGAAGTACTTGTCTTCGATCTCCTCGACGGACAAGGTCGCGGTCTTGCCGCCGTCGATCCCGGGCTTGCGCTGCGTGTAGAGGCCCCACCAACGGAACCGCCCGTGCAGATCGGTCGGGTCGATCGAGTCGAATCCATGCTTGGAGTAGACCTGCTCGATCCGCTCCCGCACGTTGAGCCCGTTGTCCTGGCTCTTCCATTCCTCGTTTCCGTTCAACGGTTCGGTACCGTCGATTTTCCACTGGCCCTGTGGCTTGCTGGGGCCGGGGCCGGTCAGGGCCGCAGGCGATGCCGGTGCCAATTGCGCTGTCTGAGAGGTCGTCATGAGTGGGACGCTACTGGCGTGCAGATCAGGAAACAAAGGGCGTCGCAACGCCAATTCACGACCCGAAACTTCGGTTCTTCGACCTACATAAAACGTCATGTTCCGGGCATAAGAAAATGCCCCGGTGCTTGCGGTTCGACGCTGTAATCCAGCGTCCAGCTACCGTTAGGGAGCCTGCTGTAGCATCCGGTTGGTGGAACGCTTAGTACACCGGGATAAACGACTTACTCCAGTGCAGGGGATCAAGCGCCTCATCACGTGCGCGGTCGTTGCTGCGCTGGCCGCCTCGGCGTCTGCCTGCACAGCTGACGGTCCGAGCCCCGAGCCTGCAGCAGAAAAACTCGCCACGGCCTTGTCGTCAATGGATGTATCTGGAATCTCCTTCGCGGACGCCGCCGGAGGCAAGGCGAATAAGCGGCTCGAAGAGATGACAGCGGGCATGGAGGAGTTGAAGCCCAAGGTCTCTGTTGCCGACGTCGAAATTGCTGAAGATGACGACGGCGCCGCCACCGCCAAGCTTCGCTACACCTGGGATCTCGAGGGCACCAAGGACTGGTCTTATACTGCGAACGCGCAGCTGGTCCTTGGTGGGGAGGACGAGTGGCACCCAACCTGGTCTCCCGCCGTCGTCGCCCCTGGACTTAAACCGGGAGAGGCCCTGACAATGCGTACCACTCCGGGCGACCGTGCCGGGATCCGCGGTTCCGACGGCGGGGAACTGGAGGCCGGCAGCCCGATTCTTGGGACGGTTGGCCAAGCGACAGCTGAAATGGCTGAATCCTCGAAGGGCGCATTCGAGGCGGGAGATACCACTGGCCTGACCGGCCTGCAATACGTCCACAATAAGCAACTCAGCGGGCCGCCGGGCGTAACGGTCCTCGCAGTCCCGCCGGGAACGGGCTCAGGGCAAACCGCAGGGACCGAACGGGAAGCGCGGGTGTTGTTCAATTCGAAGCCGGCACCGGGCAAGGCACTTCAAACGACTCTGGACAATGATCTCCAACTGCTGGCTGAGGACGTTCTCCAAGCCGAAGACTCAGCGTCTGCGATCGTGGCCATACGCCCGTCCAGCGGCGAAATCCTGGCCGCCGCTGATGGCCCGGACGGTAGTGGGCAAGCGAACAGCATGTTGGGCCAGTATCCGCCTGGGTCGACGTTCAAGGTTGCCACTTCGCTTGGCTTGATCCGCCAGGGAATGACTCCCGAATCGACAGTATCCTGCACCGACAACTACCAGGGCTTCCAGAACGCGCCGACGTACCCTGACAGCGCCTTGGGCGAGATCCCACTGAAGCTGGCCGTTGCGCAATCGTGCAACACCGCATTCATCTCGGAAAGCGGCACAGTGTCCCAGCGCGACTTGGCGTCGGCTGCGGCGGCATTGGGCATTGGCGTCGAAACGGATCTGGGATACCCGGCATTCTTCGGCTCCGTACCGGCGAAGGCCGATCCGGCGATGCATGCCGTATCGATGTTCGGACAGGGTGAGGTCCAGGTTTCGCCACTGTCCCTGGCCACCATGGCTGCCTCAGTCGGAGAAGGTGACCGTGTGACACCGAAACTGCTGGATGAAAGTGCCGGTGAACGTGGCGCCAGCACTGAACCCACCGAATCCGCGGCTCCCCGCGCTGAACCTACCGAATCCGGGAAACCGGGCAGTGGTACCAAACCGGTCACTGAGGAAGAAGCAGCCATGCTGCGCACAATGATGCGCGGTGTGGTGACTCAAGGCGGTGCCTCGATGCTGCGCGACATTCCGGGTGCTCCCGTGATCGCCAAGACCGGTACAGCGGAATTCGGCAGTGGGACACCACCGAAGACCCACGCGTGGATGGTTGCCGTCCATGGAGACCTTGCCGTCGCCGTCTTTGTCGAAGAAGGCGAGTACGGGTCGACCTCCGGGGGACCTTTGATGGAGGCGTTCCTCGAGGGTGCTGCGCAAAGCTAATGCGGGCCGCGGTCACGGAAATGCGGAACCCACGCCATTGACAGCGTCGAACCGGTCCAGCGCGATCTGTGCCAACGAGGCATCCGGCAGCAAGGGTTCCGTCACGACGTCGGCCCCACTCCTGCCAAGTTGGTCATGGAAGTAACCGGGCGCCAAGAGATAGGACGCGACGGCGGCACGCGGGTTGACGGCCCGCACCCCGGCTACAGATTCGGCAACGGTGGGACGGGCGGAAGCGCCGTAACCGGCCACCACCTCGGTTCCGCGCAGCTGTCTCAACCGACCGGCCACATCCTCGACGGCGGTAGTGGCGTCAGCACGGGAGGAGCCTGCTGCCGCAAGAACCACGCTTTCGTCCGCGGCGACCTTTGCCTCCTCAAGCCGGCGCTGCAACATGTCAGCCAGCCGGTCATCCGGGCCCAAAGGTGCCGCTGCCGCCGTCGGACCCCCGGCTGGACCTGTTGCCCGGGCGCGGACGGCGCGGGCGATGTCCACGCTGGTGTGGAAGCCAACCGACAACAACAGCGGAACGACGACGGCGGGAACGCCGGGTGCCAGCCCCGCCAGCACGGCGGGCAGCTGCGGTTGCTGGACGTCCACATAGGCCTCGCGCACATCGAGTCCCGGCCTAAGCGCCGCGATATCACTACGCAACTGGTGGATGGCTTGCTGCCCCACCTCGTTCGCGGTGCCATGCGAGCAGGCGATCAGGACCGGTTGCATCGGCTGCTCCTCATTGTTTGTAGGCATACGGCGTGATCACGTTCAACCCCAGTTCGGCAAACCGGTTGACGTCGCGGCAGACAACGGTGAGCCGGTGCCGGAGCGCGGTCGCGGCGATCAGGGAATCGATCGGAGGCAGGTCCGGCGCCGATGTCAGCGACCCCCGTTCCGCAGCGACCGCCGGGTCGATGGACAGGATGTTGGCCGGGAACCGCCGCCGCAGCTCTTCGACCCATTGACGGCCGGATTCCTCATCAGCCTGTTCGTGGCTGTGCAGCCCGTACAGATCGCCTACGGTCAGCACGGAAACGTAGAGCCGCTGATGCCGGCGCAGTTCCAGGAACCTGATGACCGACGGATCGGGAGAGGCGCTGCGGACCTCGACCACGACGTCGGTATCCAGCAGCAGCCCGGATGCCTGATTCATTCGGCACCGCCGTCGTGCCTCGGATCGGTGGCGGTCCCACGCTCCACAGCCGTGCCGCCGTCGTCGGCTGCAGAGGTGGCAGCGCCGAGCAGGAAGTCGACAAACTCCGCCCGGGCGGAAGTAAGCGACTCATACTCCTCAAGCGTGAGCGCATTCTGATGTTGCGGGGAAGGATTCTGCATGTCATCGGCGCGGATGGGCCGGTTCCTCTCAATCTGCTCTTGCCGGCACCAGTTGCCCACGGGCGAATGCCGGCCGCTTCCTCATCCGAACCACCCTGCACAGTACCGGGGTTGGTGTGCGGCCAAGTCGGAGCTTTCCGGCCGCATCTCTTGAAGCTGTCTCGAGTATAAACACGACGCGGGGCACGGGGATCTGGATGGAGCTTAGTCTTTCGTCACAAACCGGCTTGAACGGTTCACGCACCGTCATGTTCGGCATTTCCTTGGTGGTGGAGGGCACCCGGCCCTTACGGTTTTCAGACAGCTGCTAAACAACTTTCCGCGTCAGCGACCTTCGAACAAGAGGGTGTGGGTGCTCCGGGTGCGAGCCTGACGCAGTGTGTATCTTTCAGCCGGCCATTTTCCGTTGCCGGCGATGACGACAACAAAGGATCCACCATGACTACAAATGTGGCTACTCCGTGCCCAAAAACCGGAAGTACAACCTACCCGGCACTTTCTTACGAGCTCTATCCACCCCGCAGTCCGTCCGCGGAAGCGGTGCTGTGGCGGACCATCCGCGAACTGGAAGCGACCGCTCCGGACTACGTATCCGTGACCTATGGGGCCGGCGGAAGCAACCACAACACAGCCCTCGACCTGCTGGCCAGAATCCATGACCGGACAACGCTGCGGCCGCTCGCCCACCTGACCTGTGTCGGCAAGAGCCGGGCGGAACTGGCTGCTGTGATCGACGCGTTAATCGACCGCGGGGTCCGCGGCATCCTGGCGCTCCGCGGCGACGAGCCACAATCCGGTTCTGCTGTCCGCGAGCTGGAGCGCGCAGTCCATCTGGTGGAACTTGTCCGCGAGGTGGAGCGCACCCGCACCGCACATCTGGCCGCCGGACGACTCTCCATCGGCGTGGCCGCCTATGCGAACCGGCACCCGGAGTCACCCAGTGTGGAGCACGACGTCGACGTGCTGCTGGCCAAACAGGCAGCGGGGGCGGATTTCGCCGTCACCCAACTGTTCTTCCGGCCCGGAGAGTACCGGGACCTGCTCAAAAGGGCACAGCGCGCAGGAGTGGTGATCCCGGTCATCCCGGGCATCATGCCTTTCACCAGCATCCGGCGCATTAACCGCCTCAGCGAACTGGCAGGCATTGCACCCGACGCCGCGCTGATGGACAGGTTAACCGGCGCCGGAGACGCCCACATCCGTCACGAACGGGGTCTACAAGCCACCGTTGAACTGGCCGAAGAGGTGCTGGAAGCGGGCGCACCCGGACTTCATCTCTACACCTTCAATGACCACACCGCCACACTCGAGATCGTCAACCGTCTCGACCTTGCCCGTCCGTCGACAAACCCGACAACCCCGTCCACAAGCCAGCGTATCCGCACCAGTGCCTGACCATCATCCGCCAGACCAGCACCTGCCTGACCAGCACCTGCCTGACCGCCACCAAAATAAGGAGTTCACCATGCCCAGCCCCATATCCACACCATTCCCGTCAGCCACCATCGTTGGCTATCCACGCATTGGCCGGCGCCGCGAATTGAAGCGGGCCGTCGAGTCCTACTGGGCCGGCAGCAGCGACGCCGCCACGCTGCAGCGCGAGGCCGCGGATCTGCGGCACAACCAGTATGCCCGGCTGGCCGGGTTGGGTCTGGACGCCGGCAATTCGTCCATTCCGGCATCGTTTTCGTTCTACGACCAGGTGCTGGACACCGCAGTCGCCGTCGGTGCCGTGCCGCAGCGCTTCGCGGGAATTCTTGACGACGACGGCGGGATCGGCCTCGATGCCTACTTCACCTTGGCGCGTGGGAATGACCAAAACCCGCCGCTGGAACTGACCAAGTGGTTCGATTCCAACTACCACTATCTGGTGCCGGAAATCGGCCGGGAGACCACATTCCGCTACGCCAACAGCTGGGTCAGGGACCACTTCGTGCAGGCCTCGGACGCCGGTTTCACCACCCGCCCCACGCTGATCGGACCGGTGACTTTCCTGCTGCTCAGCAAGGCCGCCGAAGGCGCCGGAGAAGGGTTCAGGCCACTGTCCCGGCTGGACGATCTGCTTCCGGTGTACCAGCAGATCCTGGAAGACCTCAGCATCGCCGGGGTCCAGTGGGTGCAGTTGGAGGAGCCAGCTTTGGTAGCCGATCAGCCGGTCGACGACGGCGAACTGGCCGCCGCCGTCGAACGCGCCTACCGCACCCTGACGGACGGCAACCGCCCGCAGATCCTGGTCACCACACCGTATGGTTCGGCCGGGAATTTGCTGCCCGTGCTGGCCGGCACTGACATTGAGGCGTTGCACATCGATGTCTTCAAGGGCACCGTCCCGGACGCTTCGGCACTGCAGGATCTCGGCAGTACGGCCCTCGTCGCCGGTTTGGTGGATGGACACAATATCTGGAAAGCGGATCTGGAAGCCGCCGCCGGCAGCCTGGCCCGCCTGGAGGAGTTGGCCGGGCAGATTGCTGTTTCCACCTCGACCAGCCTGCTGCACGTGCCCTACGACGCCGATGATGAGCAACAGCTCGATCCGGCTCTGCACAGCTGGCTGGCCTTCGCCGATCAGAAAGTCGCCGAGGTGGTGGCGCTGTCCCGCGCCATCGGAGCTGCCGGCGCCATTGATGCGGAGATCACGGCGGCCGCAGAGGTGCTGGCCTCCCGCCCTAACGCCGCAGGCGTCCGGCGGGCCGAAGTCCGCCACCGGACGGCCGCCCTCGCCGCGTCCGATTTCCGCCGCGCCGACTACGCGGTCCGTGAAGCAGCCCAGGCCGAATCCCTGAACCTCCCGCCGTTGCCCACCACCACAACGGGCTCGTTCCCGCAGACCAGCGAAATCCGTTCCGCCCGGGCGCTGGCCCGGAAGGGTGAACTCGGTGCCGATGAGTACACGCAGGCGATGCAGGTGGAAATTAAGCGTGTGATCGACCTGCAGGAAGACCTCGGCTTCGATGTGCTGGTCCACGGTGAAGCCGAACGTAATGACATGGTGCAATACTTCGCCGAACATCTGGACGGATTCGAAGCCACCACGCATGGATGGGTGCAATCCTACGGATCCCGGTGCACCCGTCCTGCCGTACTGTGGGGCGATGTCAGCCGGCCGGCCCCGATCACCGTTCCGTGGAGCGTCTACGCTCAATCGCTGACCAACAAGCCGGTTAAGGGCATGCTCACCGGACCGGTGACCATCCTGGCGTGGTCCTTCGTGCGGGACGACCAGCCACAGCGTGAAACCGCCAACCAGGTGGCGCTGGCGCTGCGCGACGAGATCACCGACTTGGAGGCCGCGTCCATCCCGATCGTCCAGGTCGACGAGCCTGCGCTTCGCGAACTGCTGCCGCTCCGCCGGGCCGATCAGGCCGACTACCTGGACTGGTCCGTCAACGCGTTCCGGCTGGCCACCTCCGGCGCGGCGGCCGCGACCCAGGTACACACTCATCTGTGCTACTCCGAGTTTGGGGCGGTGATAGGCGCCATCGATGCCCTCGACGCGGATGTGACCAGCATCGAAGCGGCGCGCTCGAAGATGGAAGTCGTCACGGACCTGAGGCAGCACGGCTTTGGCCGAGGAGTTGGGCCCGGCGTCTATGACATCCACTCTCCCCGTGTGCCTTCCGCTGACGAAGTGCGGCAGTTGCTCCAATCCGCCCTGGACCACGTACCGGCGTCGCAGTTGTGGGTCAATCCGGACTGCGGGCTGAAGACCCGAGGCTATGCGGAGGTCACCGCATCCCTGCGCCACCTGGTGCAGGCGGCCGTGTCGGTTCGGGAATCGCTGGTACCGGCGGTCTGAGGGACACCGCGCCTGCGCAGGAGGAGGTAGGACGTATGGACGCCAGACGGGTCACCACTTAGCGTGGTGAGCTGCATCACTCCCCGACTAGGAGGCTCACCCGTCTTGGTTTCGCTCATTTCCGCCATCCGTCCCAGGCGCCGCCGCGGTCTACGCCGCGGTGGCGCCGCCGTCGTTGCAGCTGCAGTCATCGCTTCCAGCGGAGCCGCGCTCCCGGCGCAGGCAACACCGGAACAGGACGGAAGCGACGAACCATCCGCGCTCCATTCGCTGCGTGCGCCGGTCAGCGACGAGAACTTCTACTTCGTCATGGCAGACCGCTTCGAAAACGGCGATCCGGCCAACGACGACGCCGGACTGGGCAACGATCCGATGGTTTCCGGATTCGATCCAACCGACAAGGGTTTTTACAACGGCGGTGATCTGGCGGGTTTGCTGGAGCGTATCGACTACATCGAGGGGCTCGGCACTACATCCATCTGGCTGACTCCCAGCTTCAAGAACAAGCCGGTCCAGCCCGAAGACGGTTCGGCCGGCTACCACGGTTACTGGATTACAGACTTCACCCAAATCGATCCGCACTTGGGCACCAATGAGGAGCTCAAGAAGTTGATTGACGAGGCGCATTCACGGGGGATGAAAGTTTACTTCGACATCATCACCAACCACACTGCGGACGTTATCGGATATGAGGAAGGAGCCCGTGCTCCATACATCCCGAAGGATGCTGAACCATATGAAACCGCCGCAGGAGTGCCCTTCGACGACCGGGACTACGCCGGCACGGAAGCCTTCCCGCAGCTCGATCCGGAAACATCCTTCCCCTACACGCCGGTGCTCGAGCCGGAGGAACGGACGCTGAAGGTTCCGGCTTGGCTCAACGACCCATCGCTCTACCACAACCGGGGTGACACCACCTTCGCCGGCGAAAACTCCTACTACGGGGATTTCTTCGGTTTGGATGACCTGTTTACCGAAGACCCGCGGGTAGTTAACGGAATGATCGATATCTATCAGACCTGGATCGCCGACTTCGGCATCGACGGTTTCCGGATCGACACCATGAAACACGTCAATGACAAGTTCTGGCAGAAATTCGGTCCGGAAGTGCTGTCATTCGCGAAGGCTCAAGGCAAGGAAGAATTCTTCATGTTTGGTGAAGTCTTCGATACGGACAAGGCCTACACCTCCCGGTTTACCACCAAAAACAATATGCAGGCCGTCCTCGACTTTCCGTTCCAGGATGCCGCCCGCAACTTTGCCTCCCGCGGGCAGGACGCAGACGCCCTGATGAACTTCTTCGCCGCGGATGATTGGTATACCGATGCGGACTCGAATGCATACCAGTTGCCCACCTTCCTCGGGAACCATGACATGGGACGGATTGGCAGCTTCATCATGGCGGACAACCCGCAAGGGGCGGAATCGGAATGGCTGGAGCGATCCGAACTGGCGCACGAGCTCATGTACTTCTCCCGCGGCAACCCTGTGGTCTACTACGGAGACGAACAGGGCTTCACCGGCCCGGGCGGAGACCAGAATGCGCGGCAGAGCATGTTTGCCAGTCAGGTTCCGGACTATCAGGACGACGAACTGCTGGGCACGACGTCGACCCACGCCTCGGACAATTTCAACACCTCGCATCCGTTGTACCAGCACATCAGCGGGTTGGCAGCCATAACCGAAGAGCACCCGACCCTGCGTGACGGTGCCCACCAGAACCGGTATGCCTCGAACGGCCGCGGCATCTACGCCTTTTCCCGGATCGACGCGCAGGATCAGCGGGAATACGTCGTCGCAGTAAATAACAGCGAGAGCGAAGCCTCCGCACAGGTCGATACCTTCATACCGAAACGGAACTTCACGAAGATCTATGGCGAAGGCGCCGGGCACGTCAAAACGAGCGAAGAAGGAAACCTTTCGTTGTCGGTTCCTGCGCTGTCGACCGTCGTCTATCAATCGTCAGGGCGAATCCCGCACTCCAACGAGGCACCGGATATAGAACTGGCTGAACCCGCTGCCGCGGCTGCGGACAATGGCCGGATGCATGTAGCGGCCGACGTCGATGGCTCCTCGTTCTATGAGGTCACCTTTGAAGCCAAGGTCGCAGACGGGGAATGGAAGCCCATCGGCACGGACGACAATTCGCCGTATCAGGTATTCCATGACATTAGTGGGCTGGAACCAGGCATGCCGATCGACTATCGGGCCGTCGTCCTTGATAACGCGGGGCATACTTCAATCAGCCAGGTCGAGGCTGCCGATGTCCCCTCTCCCATACTGACAATGGAGCTACCGGAGGAAAACAGCGACGTGCAGGATGAGGTCGAGGTCCGCGCGGTCGCTGAACCGGAGAAAGCCACCTACACGGTTCGTTTTGAGCGGAGCGTGGACGGTGGCGAATGGACGTCCATAGGTTCCGACGATTCCTCCCCTGCCTACACGGTGTCCGATGATCTGGCAACACTGGAACTGGCTGAGGGAACCCAGGTCCGGTACAGGGCACTGCTGGGAAACGTCGTCAGCGACATCCGCACCGTGACGGTCGGCAACGACGTCCAGCAGCCGGAGACAGTCGCAGTTGCGGGCAGCTTGAACACGGAGATCGGCTGCCCCGAAGACTGGCAGCCAAATTGCTACCAAGCGCAGATGACCTTCGTCGAGTCAGAGCACACATGGAAGCTGACAATTCAGGATCTCCCCTCTGGCCAATACGAATTCAAGGCCGCACTGGACCGAAGCTGGACGGAGAACTATGGCGCCGGAGGTATCCGGCATGGCGCAAATATACCGCTGGATCATCCGGGCGGTGCAGTCACGCTTCACTACGATCACCAAACCCACGTGATCAGTGCGCGTTAGCCGCCACTGAGGTGCCCCGAAGGTCGCATCTCCTCCACAGCGATGGGCGCCCCAAGGAACATCCACATACCACCGATGACCCGTACCACTCCTCACGGACCGCGAGCACACTTGAGTCTACGAAACGTGTTTGAGGAGACGGTATGTGCGAAATTTGCAATGGAAAGTCCCATCGGCAGGTAGTGGCCGAAACCAAAATCAGAGTTGCCCGGTATGGCTGGTCAATGGTGATGGTCGACGGAGAATTGACCTCTCCCGCATTTGGCTACACGGTTGGCCTTTCCGAGCGTCGGCATCCGGAGCTATTGATCACTGGCAGGACCAGCCCGGAAACGGCCGACCTGCTGACCCTCCTCACCCATATGGTCCTCGACCACGGTGATGAGCTGACTGCCGGGCTAACCCTCGAACTTCCCGAACGGAATGTTTATCTGGCACCGATGGAACAACCGCGGGATGTCCTGCTTATGGCCGCCAAAATCTATTCATGGAGAGTGCAGGCTCTGCAGGCAGTTTGGGCTGACAATTCCGGCCGTTTTCCATGGGAACAGCAACCGCCCGACGTGCTGACACAGCCACTGTACGGGACACCTCCATCCAGCTGGCCGGCGCACAGACTACAGGGCTGACAGAAGGCCTCGGACCCAGTGGCGGGACGTCGCCCTACGGCACCGCCGGTGCCGTTGCGGCAGGGACGGGGGTACCCGCCGTCGTCATCATTCCTGGTGATTCCGGCGCTTCAACTTTCCCTCCACGGGAGAACGCGGTCTTCGTCGCAAAAAGGTAGTTCCGAACGCCCAACCGCACCCGGTCAGCCGGGCGCCACGAGTGGCCCGACCAGGTGTACATCCCGTATTCGGGCCAGCGGTCGCGGATAGCATCGGCGAACTCGTTGGCGTTCCGGCCGTAGCGGCTCACATGCCGGTCCTCTATTTCAAGGAGGAGACTGGGACGCCAGGCATCGATGGTGCCTGTGGTGCCGTCGAGGACGTCCGGTTCAAAACCTTCAACGTCGACCTTGATAAACGAAACCGGTCCCACATTGTTCGCGGCGCACCAGGAATCAATGGTGGTCATCGAGGTTGCCTGGTTCCTGGAACTCCCAAACGAGGGCGTCCGCACCTGTTGCACGCCCTCGGCCACGTGCGCGTGGCCATGGATCGGGATGCCGAAACGGGTGGGCAACACGAGGCTGTGTTCGCCGTGCCCGGCACCAAGCGCCCCTTTGGTGATATTGATTTGACCCGAGCGGCTCAACCGGCGGATCAGCCGAAGCACCCGTCCCTGATGCTGCTGCGGTT
Organism: Arthrobacter monumenti; assembly: GCF_054511255.1. Taxonomy (NCBI): domain Bacteria; kingdom Bacillati; phylum Actinomycetota; class Actinomycetes; order Micrococcales; family Micrococcaceae; genus Arthrobacter; species Arthrobacter monumenti. The sequence goes on from NZ_JBTNCY010000008.1 coordinate 70,332, forward strand.
CAAATGAGTGCACGCGACCGCTTCCACCGACGAGCTGCGCCAGGGGAAATGAGTACATACCGTACCCCGCGCCGACGTCGAACACCTGGTCGCCCGGACAGATTACAGCCTGCAGTCCCGCCACTTCCGGCTCAACAATGCGGAGCCGGGCAAGCTTCAGCAGTATTTCATGCAGAGCACCTGGGCGCAGGAAACGGGGAGAAGCGTCGATTGTGGTCACGCGCCATCACGGTACGCATCGAGTTTGACCGGTTGCCGGGTGCAGGCTGGCAAAACACTGAGTGCCGTCGTCGTGCTGTCCATGTCGCTTATTCTAGACGGGACTTTGGGAAACAGCGGAGGCAGAGGTAATGACGATGGTGGGATCCGGACTGATTGCAGAAGGCGCCGAGCTGGAAAAAGTTGCGACCGGCACCACCTGGGCGGAAGGGCCGGTGTGGCTGGCGGAGCGCCGCGCCGTCCGGTTCAGCGACATTCCCGCGAACCGGATCGTGGAGTACAGCGAGGAGTCTGGGGAGCTGAGCGTGTATTCGGCCAATGCCGAGTACACAAACGGCCGCACGCTTGACCTCGACGGTGCTGTAATCCAGTGCTCCCATGGCCGCAGGGCGGTGGAGCGCGACGACGACGGAAAGCTGACGACGCTCGTGGATTCCTGGCGCGGGGTACGGCTCAACTCACCCAACGACGTCGTCGTCGCTTCCGACGGCACAATCTGGTTCACCGACCCGTCATACGGCATCCGAAAAGCCGGCGAGGGACACGCTGGCGAACTTGAGTACGGCGACCACTACGTGTTCCGGTACGATCCGGCGAGCGGCAAACTCGACCCGGTGGTGATCGACGTCGAGATGCCGAACGGGCTGGCCTTTTCGCCGGACGAGTCGATCCTCTACGTCTCGGACTCGTCAGTCGACCCGCCGGGAACGCCTGTTCCGGGGAGGCCGGGCGGGCATGCGATTCACGCCTACGACGTTTTTGAGGGCCGCCATGCCAAGAACGGCAGGATCTTCGCCGAGGTAAGCCCGGGGCTGCCGGACGGATTCCGCGTGGACCGGGACGGCAATGTCTGGACCTCGAGCTGGGATTCGGTACAGGTCTTTTCTCCTGCTGGCGAACTCATCGAGCGCATTCCCGTGCCGGAGCGCGTTGCCAACCTGTGTTTCGGTGGCGACGACGGCGCGGCCCTGTACATCACGGCGTCGTCCAGTATGTACCGGATCAGGACGACGACGTCGGACGCGGCCGTCTCCGCGCGGCCTCATAAATGAGCATCACCAGTGTGGCCGTCTGTGGAGCCGCCAGTGAAGCGACCTGAAGGGATAGCCATGGATTCTGAAGCCTGGGACGAACGATACCGGGAGGCACGCTCCAGCGGAGAGGGTGGTGGTCTCTGGTCCACCCGGCCGCACAGGAAGCTGCAGGAAATCGGCGGGCCGCTCAATCCCGGCACGGCGCTCGATCTGGCCACCGGAGACGGGAGGAACGCGGTCTGGTTGGCCGACCGTGGCTGGCAAGTCACCGCCGTCGACTTCTCCGCCGAGGGCCTGGATATTGCGCGCGCCCGGGGCACGGCCGGAGGTATCGCCATTGACTGGCAGCTCGGCGATGCCACGCGCTGGGAACCGTCCCGGAAGTACGACCTGATCATCATCACCTATCTGCATCTGGATGCGGACTCGAACAGCAACGTGATCCGCCGCGCTGCACAGTGGCTCGCACCCGGCGGGACATTGCTGGTGATCGGGCACGACAAGGAGAACCTCACCCGCGGCACCGGAGGACCACAAGACCCGGACATTCTCTACACTCCGGGGATGCTGCTCGCCGCGGCCGAAGGACTGAGCATCATCGCTGCGGAGCAGATAGTCCGGAATACTGCGGCGGATCCGGAAGGCCCGCAAGACGAAGGGCACGACGCCGTCGACACCCTTCTGCATGCGGTCAACAATTCAACGCTTTAACTGTCACCATCGCCGGAGTTCGGAATTCAACAGTCAGCCCAGTACTCAGGCGGTGTGCACCCTGCGGCCCGTAACGCTTGCAGAACGGATTCCGACGAAGCTGGTCCGCCGGCCTGACGCCCACGGTTCTTCCATCGCGCTGCCCCAAAGATTGGTAAGCAATTCCTCATCCTCGACCAGCTCCACCGTGCCTTGAGCGAGGACAGCCCAGCCCGCCATTTCGGCAGTTTTGACCACATCCACCTGGAACGCACCGGGCTCCAGCGGCAACGACCGGCCGATATCGCCATCTTCAGCCGTGCGGAAGTAAATACCACGATCGAGCACTGTATAATTGACGGGAAAGATGTTTACAGCATTCTCCCGCACGAATCCGACCCGCCCGGTCTGCTGAGTGGTGAGTAGATTCCAACACTCATCAACCGTCAGGTCCTCGCCGACGCGGAGGGTGCCAGGCATCCCCCGATATTCGTTCTCTCTTGGATCCACAATTCACCTTCCAACGAAGCCTCCGGCTCGGGCTGCAAGCACGCCCTCGTCGTTCGCTCCCCAGCCTAAGCGCCCTGCTGCCCGAAAGGTAGGGCCAAAAAGATAATGCACGAAACGCCGGTCAGCCACCCATCTTTGAGCCCGAATGGTCCGAACAATTAACATCATGAAACTGCAATCCGGGCTCGTCGAGGAACAACTGGGCAGGGTCAGCCAGCCAACTGGTCCCGCTGCCCCGGCGATGCCTGTCCCCAAATCCGGATCTGGGCCGCACCGCGTCCCCATGAACAGGGTCGGCCGCTATCGCTTGGACGGCGTACTCGGCCGTGGATCTGCCGCCACCGTGTACCGCGGCTTCGATCTGGAGCAGGACAAGGCAGTCGCCCTGAAGGTGTATTCCGAACCCGCCGGGGATCCAGACCTCCATGCCCGGTGTCACCGCGAAGCCTCGCTGCTCGGCCAAGCCCGGCACGACGCCGTCGTCCGCCTGTTGGAACACGGAACCGAAGCCGCCGATGCCGGCGTCGAACATCATTACATGTGCCTTGAGTTGGTGGAGGGCGCGGACTTGCGGCAGTTGATCCGAAAGGCCCGCCGGACGCCGGCAGAGGTGACCGCTTGGGGTTTCGACCTGCTGCGGGCGCTGGCGCACATCCACGGTCTTGGGATCGTGCACCGGGATGTGAAACCCGCGAACATCCTGATCGGGGCGAACTCCCACCGGTCGGGTACGCATGCCAAACTCACCGACTTCGGCAGTGCCGCGTACGGTAAAGCGGTTGCGCCGGGACTTTCCCTCGGGACCGCGCTGTACACCAGTCCGGAGCAGGCCCGCGAGTCCGCCGCCGGTCCGGCCAGCGACATCTACTCGCTGGGCCTGGTGCTGATCGAGTGCCTCAGCGGAAAGCCCGCCTTCAGCGGTATCCCGATGGCCGCGATGCTCGCCAGGACAATGCGCCGCCCGCAAATCCCGTCCGGTCTGCCGCCACGCCTGGCCGCGGTGCTGAAGTCGATGACCGCCGTCGATCCGGGACAGCGGCCCGCCGCCGCCGAGGCTGCCCACGCGTTGGCCGGCGCTTGAGCTAACCTGGACGCGCCTGAGCCGGACCACGATCGCCCCGCTTTCTGCCTTGCCGCCTGCCGGCTTAGTACTTCGACTTGCCGCCCGACTTACTGCTTCGAGTGGAAAATGCCGGTGAGCGAAGGACACGGGGGAATGTCCAACGCTCACCGGCACCGTTGACCAGCCTGGGCTGATCGTTCTTCACTCGCACCTTCATGAGGTAGAAACAACGTTAACAACGCACCTTGGGAAGTCACCGGTCGCGAACTGTCAGGACGCTGGGAACGGTGCAGCGGCATCGAAATTACGACGGCGGCCATGCCTCTGGATGATGACGGCTACTAGACTCGATTTCCGATGAGTACTCCAAACAGCAACCTCAGTACCGTGCGGGTGGACGCCTGGCTGTGGTCGATCCGCATCTACAAGACCCGGTCCGCAGCCACCGCAGCCTGCCGCGCCCATCACGTTCGCCTGAACGACACCCCGGTGAAAGCCTCGCAGACCGTGGTTCCAGGCGACACCATCCGCATTCGCCAGTCCGGCTTTGAACGCGTCCTCGAGGTCCGGCGCCTGATCGCCAAGCGTGTGGGTGCCGATGCCGCCACCCGTTGCTACACCGACCGCACTCCGAAACGGCCGGCCCTGCCGGCGCTCGGCCTTCCCCAGCGCGACCGAGGTAAGGGACGACCCACCAAGAAGGACCGCCGTGAGCTCGAACGCTTCCGGCGCGGAGACTAACGGACTCCCCCACCGTCCCAGTCCTCCCAAACCACGGTCCCGCAAGCAGGCGCCGCATCTGGCCATTCACGAGCGTCATTCCATGAATCACTCGTCCTCCACAACCTGCCATTCGGGCTTCGCCATCCACATTCGAACATTTTTCTCCCTACTGCGCCGCGCCCCTGGATACGGTGGATACATGTTCGGCAATTCAGCTACAGAGGCAACTGAGACGTCGGTCCGCGCCAATGCGGCCGACGGCGGCTCCCCCTGGGCTGCCCCGATCACCGCCCCGGATTCCATCGCAGTATGGATAGAAGAGCTCAGGCACTTGGAAGTCGCCTCCAAGAAGGAGTGCATTGACAGTATCGGTGCTTTGGAGGACCTCAAAGCAGCGGCCGCAGCAGCGCAGGCCAGATTCGCCGCGGACTTCGACTCCCGTCAGCGACAGGATCAAGCGGCCATGGGCATGCCGAAGAAGGAGCAGGGGAAGGGAATCGCTGGCGAAATCGCACTTGCCCGGCGGGTGTCCCCCCATCAGGGAAACCAGCACCTCGGCTTTTCCAAAGCTCTTGTCAACGAAATGCCCCATACCCTGAAGGCGTTGACCGCCGGTAAGGTTTCGGAATGGCGGGCCACGCTTTTGGTGAAAGAAACCGCCTGCCTGACAGTTGAGGACCGCGCAGAAGTCGACCACCAAATAGCTTCCGACCAGGACTACCTTCAAGGATTGAGCGATCGACGTCTCGCCGCGGAAGCACGCAAGGTTTCATACAAACTCGATCCGCATTCGGTTGTGCGGCGGGCTGCCAAGGCCACTAATGAACGCAGTGTCACGGGCAGGCCCGCGCCTGACGCCATGGCTTATGTGACGGCCTTGCTGCCCGCTTCCCAGGGAGTGGCAGTGCTGGCGGCACTTACGCGGGCAGCCAACGGTCCACGCGCCGAAGGTGATCAACGAGGGCGCGGCCAGTTCATGGCAGACACCTTCGTCGAACGCATCACAGGGCAGTGGCAGGCCGACGCCCCCGCCGTAGACGTACAAGTGGTGATGACAGACCGGACCTTGCTGGCCGGCGATGGCGAACCTGCCTTCCTGCCAGGCTATGGAGTCATTCCGGCCCAAACCGGACGGGACCTCGCACGGCAGGGCACAGCGGCGGCAGAAGCTTGGATCCGCCGCCTCTACACAGCACCGGTCTCCGGCCAACTCATCGGCATGGACTCACGGTCCCGGCTTTTCCCCAAGGGATTGGCACGCTTCATTGCAACACGCGACCAAATCTGCGGAACACCTTGGTGCGATGCACCGATCCGCCACACCGACCATGTGGTTCCTTGGTCCGCCGGAGGCCAAACCAACGAAACCAACGGTCGCGGGCTCTGCGAAGCCTGCAATTACGCCAAGGAAGCACCCGGATGGGCGGTCCAGGCGGCTCCCGACCCACCGGACACCGGTCCGGACAGAGGCAGCCGGTATAGGACCAAAACGTCCACACCAACTGGACACGTCTATTGGTCCACCGCGCCTAGTCTGCCGGGAGCAACTCCGGCCAAGGCATGATGGTGGCATGCCTTCGGAGAGCACAGCACTGAGCAAGACTTCACATCACAACGCCCTGTCGTCGGACGATGCCGGAAGGCTTGCGGCCGCATTGGGCGAATCGCCGGATGCCACCGTTTTTGTGAACGGCACCAGCGTCCGGCTTCCCCAAGCAGCAACGGCGGCCGTTCTCGATCTGCTGAATCGGTTTGCGAACAATGAGGCCATTACGATCAGCACCAGCGAGAAACTACTCAACACCTCGCAGGCGGCGCAGCTTGCCGGCGTCTCCAATACCTACATGCGCAATCTGACTGACGATGGAACTATTGCTGTTGAGTACCGCGGAAGCCACCGACGTATCCGCCCTCATGATGTCCTCGCCTGGCTGGAGGAGCGTGCCGCCATTGAACATCCGCCCAGCCAGGAGGAATGAATTCCCGGAATCTTACGAACTATTTCCCGCTCTTCTTTGACCATTCGCCCTGTCGGGCTTAGCGTTTATTACGCAATCATGAGTTCCAGCCACAGGCCCTGGCCGGCTGGACAGCAACCCTCTCGCCGTAGTGGGGTGCTCCAGGTGATGATTAGGTCAATCGGGAAAACACCCCCGACTGGCAAGTACGGCGTTTCCGCCGCATCGTTCACAGCCGATGAGTGGAATCGCCTCATTGCAGAGGAAGTGTGAGCGTGTCTCTAAATGCCGATCTAAGTCCCGACGCCCTGCGTCGCGCATTCAGCGGATTCCCCTCGGGAGTTGCCGCGCTGTGCTCCAGCGTCGATGGCAAGCCGGAGGGAATCGTTGCCTCCTCGTTTACCGTGGGCGTTTCGCTCGATCCACCATTGGTAATGTTTGCCGTCCAGAAAAAGTCACGGACCTGGCCCGTTCTCCGCGGCAGCCAGCGGATTGGCGTCTCGATCCTCGCCTCCGGGCACGAGGACGTATGCCTGCAGATCGCGTCGAAGTCAGCCGACCGGTTCGCCGGGCTGGATCTCCATACCACCGAGTCCGGCGCCATCCTGTTGCAGAACGCGGCTCTCTGGCTGGAATGTTCCGTCGAACAGGAAATGCCGGCCGGCGACCATGATGTGGTCCTGCTACGGGTCCACGGCACCTCCACCCAGGAGAATTCGCCCGGTCCGCTGGTCTTCCATGCCTCTGCTTTCCATCATCTGAAGCAACCCGCGCTCGTATAGGGCACTCGTCTTCTTCCTGCCCATCGGCCTCCCCCGGGGAAAAGGGCTCCAGTAACTCCAGCAGTCCTGCCTGTTCCAGCCCCGGCCCCTGCTTCCTACCTGCCCTCTGTTCGTTTCACCCTGCCCAATTCACCTGCCGCAACGGCCCCATGAAAGGACCCCACAATGACCACCACCTTGGACACAAACCAACTGAACGACCGATGGGCCGGCACTCCCCGGCCAAAAAACCCGAACGAATGGCTGTACCGCGCCCAGGAAGTCGCGGACATCCTCGCGGTTGACGCCGTCGAACGGGACAGAGCCAACGAGACACCACGGGCCGAAGTTGAGCTGCTCAAAAGTTCGGGCCTCGTCACTCTGCTCGGCCCGGTCGAGCACGGCGGTGGCGGGCAGAACTGGGAAACCGTATATAAGGTCATCAGGATCATCGCCCGGGCCGACGGCTCGATCGGGCAGCTGCTTGGTTACCACTATCTCTGGGCCTGGGCCGCACGCCTGGTCGCAACCGATGCCCAGATTGCCGCCGTCGAAGAGCTCTACACACGGGACAATCTATTCTTTGGCGGAGCCGTCAATCCCCGCGACAGCGACTTGATCATCCACGAGGTGGACGGCCAACTCGCCTTCAACGGCCGCAAGTCCTTTTCGACCGGCGGGCAGGTTGCCGACCTTACCGTCATCGAAGGCGTTCTGGACGGAACCGAAACGCATGTCTTCGCGATCGTCCCGACAGACCAGCCGGGAATCATTTTCGGACAGGACTGGAACAACCTCGGCCAGCGGCTGACGGAATCCGGATCCGTAGAGATCAAGGACGTGCGCATCGACTGGTCGGATGCCGCAGGATTCGTCGACGGCGAATTCCAACCGCTGGTCTACAACACCCTCAACGTGCCGGCCATCCAGCTGGTGTTCGCGAACTTCTATCTGGGCATAGCGGAAGGCGCATTGACGACGGCGGCAGCGTACACCCGCTCGACGAGCCGAGCGTGGCCCTACGGCGGGGACAACAAGGAACGCGCCACCGACGAGTGGTACGTGGCGGAAGGCTACGGCCGGCTGCAGTCCAAGCTGTGGGCCGACGCCGCGCTGATTGACCAGGCAGGACGGGAAATCAGTGCTGTCCTCCATGACGACCGCGAAAACCTGACGCCGGAAGTCCGCGGTGAAATCGCCGTCCGGATTGCGGCGGCGAAGGCACGCATCATCGACGACGGTCTTGAGACCGCCACGAAGATCTTTGAGCTGACCGGCGCCCGGGCGACAGCCAACGCCGTCGGGCTGGACATCTTCTGGCGGAACCTGCGCACCCACAGCCTGCATGACCCGCTCCCCTACAAATACCGGGAGGTCGGCCGCCACACGTTGCTCGGTGAGATCCCGGAACCGACCTGGTACACCTAGGAACGAGGCCGGTCCACTAGAGACGTCGCCGCGTGGGCGCCTGCCGCAGTTTCCGACGACGCTGCGCCGGGCAGCCACGCGTAGAGCACATCCGGTTCGCGCTCTTCATTGCCGGCGCCGTCGGTCATCTTCCTGATGGTGAAGCCTGCGTGCTCGTAGAAACCACGAGCGTTGGTATTACGCTGAAAGGTCCAGAGTTGAAGTCCCTCCGGGTTGAGGTCCTTGGCCTGCTGCAGCAGGAGCCGGCCAATTCCCGTCCTCTGTCCGGAGGGAAGGACGTACAGCTGATCGACCCAGCCTGGCCGCAGAGCCAGGACGCCGAGGAGTTCATTATCGACGACGGCGGTCCACACGCTGGAGCCGGGCAGCAGGACATTCGCGACCCACCATGAGTCCTCCCTGGCCGTGTGCGGAACATACAGCCATGGCATGGCTTCCGACTTGGAGAAACGGATTAAGGCGCCGATTGCACCGGCATCCGAGTCAACGGCGCGGCGAAGTTTCACCCTCGCCGATGGGCCGAATCTGCTGGTGACATCCATGGACTTCCCGACTAGATTCGAATTAAGCAGTTCAACACTGATGACAGGAGCGCCACGATGAAAAACAAAATTGTACTGGCAACGGGCATAGCCGTCGGCTACGTCCTCGGTTCACGGTCCGGCCGGGAAAGCTACGAAAAGCTGAAGACCAAAGCCAATGAACTATGGAAGGACCCGAAGGTTCAGGACAAGGTCTCTAAGACAACCCAGACGTTGAAGAACAAGGCGCCCGAAGTAAAGGACCAGGCCAGCGAAGCTGCCAAAAAGATCCAGGACCGGGTCAGCCACAGCAAGCACGCCAGCAACAACGGGCAGGCTACGGAGACGGGGCCGAGCGGTGGCGACCCATACAAGGTCGAGCCGCAGCCTTTCCAGGCTCAATCCGACGAGACCCGGCCTTCCACCAACAACTGACCTGCGGCGCGGCATTTCCCGCCGTCGTCGGGCGGTTACTGTCGTCGTCGGGCACGTCAAGCTGTCAGGATCCGGCCACATCCGGCCCTGGGCGGCTTACAGGAAAATCCCTTCCTACAGGAAGTGCGCCTCGCATGCTTGAATCTGACGCGCCAAGAGGTTGTTCCGGTACCGCAATTCGAAGGCAATCAACCGGATTTCCCGGTTAATCTGCTCCCGCCGTTGGGGACTGTGCTGAAATGCTTCGAGATGCCCCGTCAGTTTGGCGAACTCAGCTTCCAACCGGTCTGTGGTTAGCTCAATGTAATTGTCGCTGATCATCACGCACCTCCTTTCGTATGCCGTTAATTTCGCAGTCCGTCCTAGGAAATACCTTGGGGTGGGACGTACCGCTGGCAAAAGTCCTCCGATAGGCTCGAACTCATGGACTTTAGATATCTCGGAAACAGCGGCCTCAAAATCTCGGAAATCACCTACGGCAATTGGCTCACCCACGGCTCACAGGTGGAGAACGACGTCGCCACCAAGTGTGTGCATGCCGCCCTTGACGCCGGGATCAGCACTTTCGACACCGCGGATGTGTACGCCAACACCGCAGCGGAAACTGTTCTCGGCGAGGCTTTGAAGGGCCAGCGCCGGCAATCACTGGAAATCTTCACCAAGGTTTTCGGTCCCACCGGGCCGAAGGGACACAACGACACAGGGCTCTCCCGGAAGCACATTATGGAATCGGTCGATGGTTCCCTGACCCGTCTGCAGACCGATTACGTGGACTTGTACCAGGCACACCGGTACGATTTCGGAACCCCGCTGGAGGAGACGATGCAGGCGTTTGCCGACGTCGTCCGGCAAGGCAAGGCACTCTACATCGGAGTCAGCGAATGGACTGCCGACCAGATCCGCGCCGGGCACAAGCTGGCCGAAGAACTGGGCGTCCACCTCATCTCCAACCAGCCGCAGTACTCCATGCTGTGGCGCGTTATCGAGTCCGATGTTGTTCCGGCGTCGGAGGAACTGGGTCTGTCCCAGATTGTTTGGTCCCCGATCGCCCAGGGCGTGCTCACCGGTAAATACCAGCCCGGACAGGCGCCGCCGTCGGGCACCCGCGCCACGGATGAGAAGGGCGGTGCGGACATGATCAAACGCTGGATGTCCGACGACGTCCTCACCGGGGTGCAGAAGCTTCAGCCGATCGCGGAGGAGGCGGGACTGACCATGGCTCAGCTCGCCATCGCCTGGGTGCTGCAGAACCAGAACGTGGCCTCGGCCATTATCGGTGCATCCCGTCCGGAACAGGTCGAATCCAACGTGAAGGCGGCCGGCGTGACCTTGGACGCCGACACCATGTCCCGGATCGACGACGCCGTCGGGTCCCTCGCCGAACGGGATCCGGCAATGACCAAGTCACCCGAGACCCGCCAGGCCTGACGGCATTTATCCGTGGGGGCTACGGCCCCCACGGATTTACCGCTGGTTTCTGTCCTCGTCACCGAAGTCACCCGGCGGGACAGCACCTCCGCCATGGGTGTGCTGCTCTTCAGTAATCGAATCGGCATGTTCGTCCGGTATGGTGGCGCCGTCGCCCCGAAGGCCGGAGTCTTCTTCCTGCTCCTCATTGTCCTCAGCATCGCCGGAATGCTTATTGTCCGCGACGCATTCCTCATCGGCCACGATATCCCCGGCCTCGCGCTGGGCCGCTTCGTGGTCTCGTTTAGCACGCAGAATTTCGTCCTGCTCGTTGAGCAGGTTTCCGCCGACCATGTACGATTCGTGGCCCGGCGCGGATCCTTCCGTCATCGCGGTCTCCTTCCTTAGACCAGGCTCTCTTTCTGCTGCCTGGAAATCTCAGTCGATCCGCCACAGTTGGAGCAGCTGACCTGATACCGCCGCTTGAATGTGAAGAGCGGGACGAAGAACAGCGTGAACCGACTTGCCCGCTCCTGCAGCCGTTGGTCAACATGCTGATGGCAGTAACGGCAGTTGCCGGGCCTGACGGACAGGGTGTTGAAAACGGTCTTAACACCAAATAGAACGAACATCTGCGCCTCCTCGGGTCGCTACCTTACGGAGCAGCCTCAGCATACCGTTTGAACAGAGCCAGTTGGTCACCATCAGCCTCTGCAACCGCGGCACGGATTTCATCCGCCATGTCGGCCAAGTCTTCACTGACCACGACGTCGGCGGTAATGGTCAGCCGTACATTGTCGCCGTCCTTGGCGAAGTCGTAGCGGTACGCCGTCTGCACATCGCCCTCGCTGGTCGTGAGCGTGATGCTTCGTTCCGGGTCCAGCGCGGTAATGGTTGCCGTCCGTTGATGCCCGTTGGAGCTGTAGTCGATGGCCATCCCCAATTCCGGCCGCCCCTCCGCGTACATATGCGTCACTCCGGGCATCCATCCTGAAGCCGCGTCCCAGTCGGTCAGCAGTTCCCAGGCGCGGGTGAACGAAACGTAAATCAGTTCGGTGTCGGTGAAGGCAGTGTTTGCACCCATAGCTTGAATCATGCCTTGCATGGCGGACGCTGTGAAGAGCGAGGCGTCGGAACGACGACGGTACGCACCTGAATGGGCACGCTGCTGGCCTGAGCAGCCGGATCAGGCGTCAGGTATCCAGGCGAGCTGGACCGGCGTCGGATTGCCTTGCCAGGTACCGGTTACGAAGTGAGTGCCGGTGGTTTTGCCGCTCAGATCGAGGACGCGGTTGATAGCCAGGTCCTCCGCCCCGGTCCTGATGGTGGTGACGTCACCCGCCGTCGTCGGTTCTGCGTGAATCTGTTCCGGCAGGCCGTCTCCGGGCGCGCCGCCGGGTTCGATCTGCACGGAAGATGGCAACTCCTTGAGCTCACCATCGTTGTTCAGGTACTGCTTCGCCTGCGGCTGGCCGGCCAGCAAGGTCGCGGCCAGGGCTGCGGCATAGACGGGATCACCACAGGCATCGTAGACCCATCGCTGGCCGAGCACCGAGTGTTCCATGGTGCCGATCAGCCACTCTCCGGCAGCTTCCAGCGGCGCGCCACGGTAAGTCAGCGGGGCCTGAAAGACCTTATCTCCTGCCCTGACGAGGTGGGTTTCGATGCCGACCTCGCCGCCGGGGTCGTCGAAACGGAAGGAACCAACCAGCTCCAGCTCCTCCGGATCGCCATCGAACCATGATTGGGACGGCAGCCAGTGCGTGAGAAGGTCCAGCTTTGTCGGTTTCAAGACCGCATCGAAAATGATCGCCATGCAGGCCAGCCTAGGCGATTGGCACGACGACGACGGCGGCACCTGGGTGGGTGCCGCCGTCGTCGTTCTGTGGTTTTTAGTTGGTCAACTGAACAGGGCTGTCACCTTGGTCAGGGTGATGAACAGGCCGTAGCAAAGCGGGATTCCCACCAGGGCCCAGGCAACAGTAACTCGTGCATTTTCCATTTCTATGACTCCCTTGCTTCTGCCCGGATCTTGTCCCGGGGCTCGGCCGGTTCGTGGAATTTCTCATCGACCGGCTTGATCATGAGGTTGGCGATGAAACCGATGATCAGCAGTCCGACCATGGTCAGCAGTGCCGGTTGGTAGGCCGCTGCGGTCAGTTCGCCCGGCGTGCCCTGCGCATCCAGGAAGGCGTTGACGATCAGCGGTCCGGCGATGCCGGCGGCGGACCAGGCGGTGAGCATCCGTCCGTGGATAGCACCAACCTGGAACGTGCCATACAGGTCCCGCAGGTAGGCCGGCAGGGTCGAGAAGCCGCCGCCGTAGAAGGAAATGATGAAGAATGCGAGAACCACATACAGGGCGGTGGCGCTGGATCCGGCGAGTGCGAGGATCAAGTACAGTCCTGCCCCGACCCCGAGATAGACCATGTAAATGCGCTTGCGGCCAATGTGGTCCGAGGTGGTGGACCAGCCGAAGCGTCCGGCCATGTTCGCGATGGACAGCAGACCCACGAAGCCGCTGGCGACGCCGACACTTACCAGCGAGACGCCGTCGGGCTGGCGGAAGAAGTCGCGGATCATGGGTGCGGCCTGCTCGAGGATGCCGATGCCGGCTGTCACGTTGCAGAACAGCGCGATCCAGATCAGCCAGAACTGCTTGGTCCGGATCGAGTTGGCGGCGGAAACCTGATTGGAGGTGACGAGCGATTTCGCCTTCACCTTTGAGGGGTCGAAACCGGCCGGCTTCCAGTCCTCGGCGGGGACCCTGATGGTTAAGGCGCCGAAGAGCATGTAGACGAGGTAGATGACGGCCAGGGTAATGAACAGCATGCCCACGGCTTCACCGCTGGCAACCCAACCCTCCGTGCCGGAATCCGGATCGTAGGCGGACAAAAGGAAGGCGGACAGCGGGCTGGCGATCAGGGCGCCGCCGCCGAAGCCCATGATGGCCATGCCGGTGGCGAGTCCCGGGCGGTCCGGGAACCACTTGATCAGCGTGGAGACCGGCGAGATGTAACCGATGCCAAGGCCGATACCGCCAATGACGCCGTAGCCGAGGTAGACGAGCCACAGCTGGTTGGTGAAAATTCCGAGCGCTCCGACCAGGAATCCGGTGGTCCAGAAGAGCGCCGATGTGAACATGGCTTTGCGGGGGCCGCTCTTGTCGACCCAGGTGCCCATCACGGCGGCGGACAGGCCGAGCATGACGATGGCGAGCGAAAAGATAATACCGATCTGGGTAAGGCTCGCATCGAAATGCTCAACCAGGGCGGTTTTGTAAACGCTTGTGGCATAGGCCTGTCCGATGCACAGGTGGACAGCCAATGCTGCCGGTGGAATCAGCCAGCGGTTAAAGCCTGGTGGGGCGACAGTACGCTCCCGGTCGAGCCAACCCATGTGAAACTCCTTCGTCGCGTCTGACCGCGAGGAAGCACGGCCTCCTCGCTATTGTGCAGTAGGTCACATACTTGCGCATTTCCTGGAAGGGCCGGAGGAACTGCTGTGCGACGAGCGGTAGCAATTTCGCGATGAATGACAGTGTTTGCCCCCAACGGCGCGAGGTTTCCCCTCCATAGTGCTGCGTTTTGGCCCCGTCATGCTGTTGGACCGGCAAGGTTTTCTGTGCCTGATCAACATCCGATGCACACCGGGGCACTGAGTTAGAGTCAATTATGTGATGCGAGTGCGTCTTCAGAAGCAGCCGGGATGAGCCAGGCAGAGGAATCGAGCAAGCGGCCACCAACCGCGCAGGCTTTCGTGCTCGGACAGTTGCGCCAGGCGATCGTGGCCGGGGAACTGGTGGCCGGTGAACCGCTACGGCAGGACGCGCTGGCCGACCGGTTCGGCGTAAGCCGGGTGCCCCTGCGCGAGGCGCTGAAGATCCTTGAGAGCGAGGGTCAGGTTGTTTATGAACCGCACCGCGGTTATAAAGTCGCCACTCTTTCCCTTGACGACCTGCTGGAGGTCTACCGGATCCGGCAGATCCTCGAGGCCGAGGCGGCCCGTGTTGCCGTCATGCGGGCCGGTGATGACGTTCTGCATGACATGCAGCAGACCGCCAAGGAAGTCGAGGCTGCCAGTGAGGCGGGTGACCTGCTGACCATGACCGAGGCGAATCGCCGCTTCCACTTTGTTCTCGTCACCGCCGCCGGGATGCCGCGGCTGGAGCGGCTCGTCCGCGTGTTGTGGGACGCAACGGACACCTACCGCTTTGTCTATTACGGCAGTGAAGCCAACCGTGCCGTCGTCAAGCATGAGCATGCGTTGATTGTCGACGCATTCGCCGCCCGGGATGCAGACAGGTTGGTCGCCATGCTGGACGAGCACCGCAAACACGCGGTTGAAGCCCTCCACAAGTTCCTCGCGGCGGGCTAAAGTCACGGAAAACTCTACTGTGATGTGACTTACATTCGCTCGTGAAATTGGATACAGTATCCAAATGACTTCCACCAGTGAGCTCACAGCATCTGCCTATGACTGGCTCGGAATGGCCGGTCAGCGTGTGCTTGTCGCAGGAGCTGGCGGCATTGGAGCAGCCTGCGCCACAGCCTTTGCTGATGCCGGAGCCATCGTTTTGGTCGCCGATATATCGGCGGAGCGCTTGTCGGTATTGGATTCCCGGGTGTCGGGAATCCGGACAGACCTGACCACTACCCAGGGCTGCGCCGAAGCCGTGGCCGCTTGCGGGACGGAGCTGGGCGGCCTCGACGTACTCGTCCATGCGGTCGGAATCAACCACCGGGTTCCAGTGCTGGAGGTCGACGACGACGATTGGCAGCGGATCATTGACGTCAACCTCTCCAGCGCTTTCCGTCTGGGCAAGGCGGCGGGACGGCTGATGGTCGAGGCTGGATACGGACGCCAGGTTTACTGCTCGTCCGTATCCGGACTGCTCGCGCACCCGGACCACGGACCCTACGCCGCAAGCAAGGGCGGGCTCGATCAGCTGTTGCGCGTGATGGCGCGGGAGTGGGCGTCCGGCGGCGTGACCGTCAACGCGATCGGCCCCGGCTATGTCGACACGGAACTTACCCGGCACCACCTCGACAAACCGGGGATGAGGGAGCACTACACCTCTCTGGTTCCGGCCGGACGCCTCGGATCGGTCGAGGATCTGACCGGAGCGGTCCTGTTCCTCACATCCCGGCAGGCGGCATTTATCACCGGGCAAGTGCTCTACATCGACGGCGGTCGCACTCTTGTCTGACCGGGCCGCGGGCGGTCGGTTTCCCCTGCTGACGCCGGGGGAATTGTCCAGCGAACAACGTGCCGTTTATGACACCATCGCCGGACCTCCTCGGGCAGGTGGACCCTTCCTGATTGTCGACGACGACGGCTGCTTGGCCGGCCCCTTCAACGCCCTGCTCTACTCCCCCGCTATCGGACAAGCTGTCCAGGCATTGGGTTCGGCCCTGCGTTTTGGCGGGGCGCTAAGTGACCGGACGAGGGAACTAGTAATCTGCGCCGTCGCGGCTTGGCTGCAGTCGGATTACGAGTGGTACGCGCACAGTAGAGTCGCCCGCTCAGCCGGAATCAGTCCGGTTGAACTGCAAAGCCTGCAGGCCGGTGAAATGCCGGAGGGCCTGGCCAGTGGCGAACAGGCTGCCCTCGAGCTCGCTTTCGCCTTGCTGCGCGGCACGGCCGTCGGGCACGAAGTGCATGCCGAAGCGCTGAAGCACTTTGGCCACGCCGGAGTCACCGAACTTTCGGTGCTCGTCGGTTACTACCAGACGCTGGCCGGCCTGCTCGCGGCAGGCAATGTGCCCGCACCCGGCAATGGCGAAGCCGCAATCAGCAATACAGACCAATGATGAATAACAACCACCATCAAGGGAGATAACGCATGACGAAAAGTAACTATTTTCCACGTCGAAACCGCAGGAACCGAGTCGCCGTCGCCGCGCTCGCCGTTCCCGCTCTTTTCCTGACTGCCTGCGGCGGTGGTGGTGGAGGCGGTTCCGAAGCGGGCGGTGAAGGAGGCGGCGGTGGCGGCACCCTGTCCATCGCCACCGGCGGTACCGGCGGTGTTTATTATCCGCTGGGCGGCGGCATCGCAAACGTCATTACGCAGAATGTTGAAGGCTACGAGGCCACCGCTCAGGAAACCAACGCATCGGTGGATAACATGCTTCTGCTCGAAAACGGTGCGGCCGATCTTGCCCTGGGCGTAGGTGACGTCGTGGCCGCCGCGGCCGCAGGAACCAACTCCTTCGAGGGCAACCCGCTCGATATCTGCGCTATCGGTTCGATGTACAGCAACTACATGCAGCTGGTGACAACGCAAGGTACCGGCGTAGAAAGTGTGGAAGACCTAAAGGGTAAGACGATCTCCGTCGGTGCTCCGGGGTCGGCCACCGAAGTCGGCGCGATCCGGACGCTGGAGGCCGCCGGCATCGATCCTGAAACCGAGATCGACCGCCGCCAGCTCGGCGCCGCTGAAACGGTCGCCGCCCTGCGGGATGGCACCATCGATGCCGGTTTCTGGTCCGGCGGGCTGCCGACCGGTGCCCTCGTAGATCTGGCCAGCACGGGCGATATGAAACTGGTGGAGATCGGCGAATACGCCGACGAACTGGCCGAAAAGTACGGCGACTACTACGTGCAGCAGGACGTTCCGGCGGATACCTATGAGGGCCAGAGTGAGGCAGTGTCCGTGATCGCCTCGCCGAACATCATGGTCGCCAGCAAATCGATGGACGAACAGCTCCAGGAGGACGTCACGACGGCCATCTTCGAGAACAAGGACAAGCTCGTCCAGGTTCACCCGGCGGCGAAGGAGCTGGACGCCTCCACTGCGGGCAAGATTCCGTTCATAGATACCTGCCCTGGATCACAGGCATACTACGACCAGGCCGGAAGCTAGCTCATTGCTGAAGCCAGCAGTCGTCGTCGTTGCCCTTGCCTGCGCGGCCGCTTTCGGGGCCGTTGGCCTCGCCGCTGCCGCCGGGCACGACCCGGCACCCAATCAGCGGGCCGTCGTCGTTGAGGACAGCGACGGCGACGTGCTGGCCAGCGCTCCGCTGCACGGCAATACCTTCGCCGTGAGCTACCGCAACTCCATCTACCAGACCATGGCCGAGGAACGATATGAAATTCTGCCCGACGGCAGGTACCGCCTCGAGCAAATAGCCGCCGAGCAGCTGGCTGTACTTGAGGAGTACTACGGCGTTCCCGGCACCCCTTTCGAGACCGACAAAGCAGACCGCCGCAACTGGGCTGTTCCCCCGGATCCGGCGCATCCTGCGGTATTCGAGGAACTCTCGATTGCCGCCACCGACCTCGGCGAGCGCACTTTGCACGTTCCCGGCGAGGAGCCGTTGCCGCTGTGGCCTTTGGTCGAGGATGAGAACCCCTACATCGTGTTAGACATCAAGGAGCTCCAATGACCGAGCCACGCAACGCCCCGGCAAAGGGGGCAAAAACCACGCCCGTCGCCGATGACCGCGATCCGGGCGACGACAAGGCAATCGACGAAGAGGCCCTGCTGGCAGAGTACGAGTCGGAGAAACCGGCCCGCCGGCTCACCGGGGTCCCGCTGGTCATCGTCAAGGTCATCGGTGTGGGGCTGTCCCTGCTCGGGCTGTACTGGGTGTTCAATCCGATGGCTGCGCAGTTCTACCTGCCGGCGTTCCTGATGATCGGACTGCCGCTGACTTTCCTCGTGTACCGCGGCTGGAAACGCCCCGATAAGGCCAAGGAAGCCGGGCGGAAGGACAACCCGCATATCGCCGATTGGATCCTGGCGGCGCTCGCCGTCGTACCATTCGCCTACATTATCTCCGATTGGGACGCCTTCTTCCGCAGGGCGATCATACCGACCGAACTCGACCTCATTATGGGCACGGTAGCCATTCTGGTCACCCTCGAAGCTGCCCGGCGCACGGTGGGATTACTCGTTCCGCTGGTCGTGATCTTCTTCTTCGCCTACGCCTTTTGGGGTCCGTATTTCCCCGGCCCGTTCGCCAGCCCGTCGTTTGATTGGCCGCGGCTGATGAGCCACAACGTGATGGGCACCCAGGGCCTGTTTGGCGTTCCGACCGACGTTGCCGCCACGTACATCATCCTGTTCACCATTTACGGTGCCGTGCTCAGCGCCTCCGGCGCCACCCGCTTCTTCATCGATCTGTCCTTCTCGGCCTTCGGCCAGTCGAAGGCCGGCCCGGGACGGACCGTCACGATGGCAGGCTTTCTACTCGGTACGGTGTCCGGTTCCGGTGTTGCCACCACCGTCACGCTCGGTGGAATTTCCTGGCCGCTGCTGCGCAAGGCCGGCTACCCGAAGGAACATGGCGGTGCCGTGCTGGCCGCAGCGGGTATCGGTGCCATTATGTCCCCGCCAACCCTCGGCGCCGCGGCGTTCATCATTGCCGCGCTGCTGGGCGAATCCTACCTGCAGGTGCTGATCTGGGCCACGATTCCGACCTTGCTCTATTACCTCGGCATCATTCTTGCCATCGAGATGGACGCCCGGCGTTTCAAAACGTCCAGCGTCAAAATTGAAACCAAACCGGTCGGCAAACTGCTGCTGCGTTTCGGGTACCACTTCAGCTCACTGGTCGCCATCGTCTTGTTCATGGCACTGGGCATGACGCCGTTCCGCGCGGTGGTGTTTGCGACCCTGCTGGCGTTCGTGCTCAGTTTCCTGGAGCGCCAATCCTGGATGACGCCGCGCCGGTTGTGGGATGCCCTCGCCGCCGGTGCCACCGGCGCCCTCTCGGTAATTCCCGTGATGGCTGCGGCCGGGCTGATTGTTGGCGTCATGACGCTGACCGGATTGGGCCTCAAACTGGCCAACATTATCGTCCTGGTCGCCGGCGGGAACCTCATCCTGACCGCCTTGCTGTCGGCCGTGTCGGTCATCCTGCTTGGGCTCGCGGTTCCCGTGACGGCAAGCTTCATTATTTCCTGGGTGATCATCGGACCGGCGTTGCAGGATGTCGGCGTCGCACCATTTGCGGCCGCCATGTTCATCTTCTACTACTCGGTGCTCAGCGAGGTCTCCCCGCCGACAGCGCTGTCGCCGTTTGCCGCTTCGGCCATCACCGGAGGCAAGCCGATCAAGACGATGTGGCTGACCTGGCGCTACACGCTTTCGGCCTTCCTGGTTCCCTTCATCTTCGTGCTGTCGGATGCCGGAATTGGCCTGCTGATGCAGGGCGGTTGGCAGACAGTGCTGTTGGCCCTTGTTACCTCCGCTGTCGCGGTCGCTGCCCTGGCCGTGGCGACCGGCGCCTGGCTGATTGGCCCGGCCGGCTGGCCTGAACGGGTGCTCCTCGGAGCCGGCAGCATCCCGCTGCTCATTATGGAACCGACCGCTATGGCGATCGGCGCCGCACTGATTGTGGCGGGACTGCTCATCCACCTCGCCATGCGGCGGCGCCACCGGCGCGATGATGCCCCGACGCCATCCGCTGCAATTGACAGTGGCGGAGACGACGGCGGTGCTGGGGAATCTCCGGGGGCACCAAAAAGCGATAAGAGTAACCACACGGCAGGCAACGGCAGCACCGCCTCGAGCCGGGCCGAGGCGTAATGGCCTCCACCAGGGGCGGCACGGCAGCCGCATTGCTGCAGGCCGTCTCCGTGACGACCACCGGTGTTCTGCCGGCGT
Organism: Arthrobacter monumenti; assembly: GCF_054511255.1. NCBI lineage: Bacteria > Bacillati > Actinomycetota > Actinomycetes > Micrococcales > Micrococcaceae > Arthrobacter > Arthrobacter monumenti. The sequence goes on from NZ_JBTNCY010000008.1 coordinate 90,694, forward strand.
TCCTGGTGGGTGCTCTGGCCGTGCAGATCCGGGACGATCTCGACGTCGGACCGGCCGAGATCGGGCTGGCTGCGGCGACGCTGTTCACGGTGGCCGGCGTCCTGGCCCGGCCGCTGGGCCGGTTTGTGCAGCGGATCGGCGCCGGGCGGGGCATTATGATCTCGGCCTCGCTGGCTGCGGTGTCGCTGGCGGGCGTCTCGGCCGCGCTCTCCTTCGCCGTCCTGATTGCGGCGCTGGTGGTCGGCGGCGTCGCGAACGCCATGGCGCAACCATCAGCAAACCTGCGGATTTCCCGTGCCGTCAATTCACAGCGGCTCGGGCTGGCTTTCGGCATCAAGCAGTCCTCCATCCCGGCGGCCACCCTGCTGGGTGGCTTGGCCGTCCCGGGGATCGCCTTGGTTCTCGGCTGGCGCTGGGCGTTCGTTTTTGGCGCGGCCGCCGCGGTTGGGATAGCAATTTGGGCAGCGGCGAGCGGTCGTGGTCCGCGGCTGCAGCCGGATGTCGAGAGCCCCGCCGTCGAGCCCGACCGCGGCACGCCGCTGGGCGGGTTGCTGGTCCTGACAATAGGGGGCGGACTGGCCGCGGCGGCAGCTACGTCGCTGGGAGTCTTTCTCGTCGATTCCGCCGTCCAGTCCGGAATATCGCCAGGTTCGGCCGGCCTGCTGTTCGCCGCAGCTGCGTTGAGTGGATTGCTGATCCGGATCGGGCTCGGAGCGGCCATCGACCGGCATCCAACCCGGAGTCCCTACATCCTGATGGCCAACCTACTGGCCGGCGGAACTGTCGGATACGTCCTATTGGCCAGTGGCAGCACGGCACTCTTCGCCGTCGGCGCCATGCTGGCGTATGCCGCCGGCTGGACCTGGACGGGCCTGCTGCACTTCGCCATCGTCCGGGACAACCGGATGGCCGCAGCATCGGCGACCGGGATCCTGCAGACCGGCCTCTCCTTTGGTTCCGCGGGTGGACCGCTCCTCTTCGGGCTGCTGGTGGAAGCGACGTCGTACCAAACGGCGTGGTTGGCAGCGGCCGCGGTGGCACTCCTTGCTGCGGCAACATTCCGGATCGGACGCCGGATGATCCGGCGCTCACGCGGACTGCCGGTGCGGACCCTGCGGACTCTGCGGACTCTGCGGACTCTGCGGACTCTGCGGAAACGTCCCACAAACATTCAGAGCGAAGTACAGACCAATACGAAGGAGAATCGATGAGTCAATCGAGCTACGCGGTGATCGGTGGCGGCATAGTCGGGGCGGCTACGGCCCGCCGTCTGCTGCAGGTCCAGCCCGGTGCCAGGGTCACTCTGCTGGAGAAAGAGGTAACGCTGGCCGCGCACCAGACCGGGCACAACAGCGGCGTCGTCCATGCCGGCCTTTACTACACGCCCGGCTCGCTCAAGGCGCGCCTTTGCCGCCGCGGCGTCGGCCTGCTCCGGGATTACTGCGAAAGCCACGACCTGACCTACGACGAATGCGGCAAGGTGCTGGTCGCCCTGGACGAAACCGAAAAGTCGCGGCTGGGAAACATCATGTCGCGGGCGGTGGCCAACGGTGTTCCCGGTGTGCGCCAGCTCGACGCCGGGCAGTTGCGGGAGATTGAACCGAACGTCCACGGCGTGGCCGGCATCCACTCCCCGACGACGGCAATCGTTGACTATGCCGCCGTCGCACGTGCCCTCGCAGCGGATTTTGAAGCGGCCGGAGGAACCGTACGTACCTCCTATGAGGTCACCGGTCTGACGCCGCGCGGATCGCAGACAGTTGTCCGCGGCGCCGGTGGCGAAGAGGAAGGCTATAACAATGTCGTGGTCTGCGCCGGCCTTCAGGCGGACCGCGTGGCAGCGCTGGCCGGCGACGAAGCCGACCCGCGGATTGTGCCGTTCCGTGGCGAGTACTACCTGCTCCGCCCCGAGCGCCGGGAGCTGGTCAACGGCCTGGTGTATCCGGTTCCGGACCCGCGCTACCCCTTCCTCGGAGTGCATCTGACCCCGCGCGTCGACGGCGAGGTGATGGTCGGGCCCAACGCGGTGCTGGCGCTCGCCCGGGAAGGCTACGGCTGGTCCCGGATCTCCGCCCGCGACCTGCGCGACGCCGTTGCCTGGCCGGGTTTCCGCCGTTTCGCCAAGCAGCACTGGCGCACCGGCGCCACCGAAATGATCGGCTCCTTGAGCAAGCAAAAGTTCATTGGGGCCGCACGGCGGTATGTGCCGGAGCTAAGCACCGACGACGTCGTCCCCGGCCCCCGCGGCGTCCGCGCCCAGGCGCTCGACGCCGATGGCTCCCTGGTCGACGATTTCCGCATCACCCGCCGCGGCTCGGTCCTCAGCGTCCGCAACGCTCCCTCCCCCGCGGCCACATCCTCGCTGGCCATTGCCGAGCACGTCGTCGATGTGCTTCTCGACCGAAAGGACGCCGCAGCCTGATGCGCAACCAAACAGCTCCCCTCGAATCCGGTCTGTGGGGCGTGCTCGCCACACCCTTCTCCGGTCCGGATTTCGCCGTCGATACGGATTCATTGCGCCGCGAGGTGCAGTTGTTCGCCGCCGTCCCGGCCACCGGGCTGGTGGTGTTGGGCGTCTTCGGCGAAGGCGCCGCCCTTGACTCCGCCGAACAGGCTGAAGTGGTTCAGACCGTCGCTGCGGAGGCCGGTTCAACCCCGTTGGTGGTGGGATTATCAGCCCGTTCGACGGCGGTGGCCGTTGAGCAGGCACGGAACGCTGCCGCTGCGGCCGGCGATTCGCTCGACGGTTTAATGGTGCAGGTCAACAGTTCCGATCCTGATGTCCTGATGGCCCATCTGACGGCAGTGCACGACGCAACCGGAGCGGGAATCGTGGTCCAGGATTATCCGGTGGCGTCCGGGGTGCGGATTGCCGCCGCTCAGCTCCTGTCCGCCGTCGAGCGCTGTCCCTTCGTCGTCGCCATTAAATCCGAAGCGCCACCGACGGCATTGGCCATTTCCGAGCTGACGGCGTCGACGGCGGTACCCGTCTTCGGCGGGCTCGGCGGCGTCGGGCTGCTCGATGAACTGGCCGCCGGTGCGGCGGGCGCGATGACCGGATTTTCGCACCCTGAAGGACTCCGCGCCGCCCTCGACGCCTGGCACCGGGGCGGCTACAACGAAGCGCGCCGGGTCTTCGCTCCCTGGCTGCCGCTGGTCAACTTCGAAGCCCAACCCGGCGTCGGACTGGCCTTGCGCAAGGAGGTGCTGCGCCGCCGCGGCGTGATCGCCGACGCGCTCGTGCGCCCACCCGCGCAGACGCTTCCGGAACCGCTCGCTGCTTTGATTGACGACCATCTGAAGGCAATAACCGTGGAGGTAAATTCTTAATGGACACCGGACTGCAGGGAAAGAACGTACTCGTTCCGGGCTCGAGTTCGGGTATTGGACTCGCCATCGCCCAATCGCTGGCGGCGGAGGGTGCCAATGTTGTGCTCGCCGCCCGCCGGGGCGAACTCGTCCGGGAAGAGGCCGCCCGGCTGCCCTCCGCCGTCGGCGTCGAAGTCGATCTGGCCAGCGACGACGCTCCGGCGCTGCTCGTCGCGGAGGTGGAAAAAGCGTTTGGGCCGATCGATGTGCTGGTGCTCAACAGCGGCGGTCCACCTCCCGGTACCGCCGCCGAGGTGGACGATGAGCAGATCATGAAATCGGTGCACCAATTATTGCTGCAGCATCAGCGGCTGACCTCACTCGTGCTGCCCGGGATGCGCGAACGCGGCTGGGGCAGGATTGTCGCCGTCGGCTCCAGCGGCATTCAGTCACCGCTGCCGGGACTTGCCCTGTCCAACATCGGCCGAGCCGGACTGGCCGGCTACCTCAAGACACTGTCCACGGAAATCGCGGCCGACGGCGTCACCATCAACATGGTGCTGCCCGGACGCATCGACACGGACCGGGTCAGTACCATCGACGCCGGCGCAGCGAAACGGACCGGCCGCAGCGCCGAAGAGGTCCGCGCTGCCTCGGAGGCCTCCATTCCGGCGAAGCGCTACGGGCGCCCGGAAGAATTTGCCGCCGTCGTGACCTTCCTGGCCAGCACCGCGGCCTCCTACGTCACCGGAGAACAGGTCCGCTGCGACGGCGGCCTGGTCCGCAGCTACTGATCGAAAGGATTCCATTATGCAGCTCTGTTCAATCCTCGACTTCAGGGGCGAGTCCGCCGCCGTCGTCGACCCCCAGCGCGGGGTGGCGCTGATCCGCGACCTGCTGCCGGACTTCACCGGCGACGTACTCGAGGTGCTCTCCTCCGGCCTGCTCGAATGTCTCGAAACCGCTGCGGCGGAAGCGCCGGCGGGGGTGTTCCGCAGCGTCAATGAGGTGACTTTCGGCGCTCCATACCGGCACCCGCGGATGCTCTGGGGCATCGGCCTTAACTATGTGGAACATGCCTCCGACCTCGCTGAAGGCGTCCCGGAGGAACCGGCGTCGTTCATCAAGGGCGACCACACCGTAATCGGTCCCGGCGAGGAAATTCCGATTCCGTGGCAGAGCGAGCGAACCACCGCCGAAGCCGAACTGGGCATCGTCATCGGACGTTTCTGCCGGGACGTCGAACCGGAGGAGGCGCTGTCGTATGCCGCCGGCGTCGTTCCCGTGCTCGACCAGACGGCCGAGGACATCCTGCAGCGCAATCCGCGCTTCCTCACCCGGGCAAAAAACTTTCCCGGATTCTTTTCCTTCGGTCCGCGGATCGTTCCGCTGGCAGAGGTGACCGACGACGACGGTTCCCTGGCCGGCGTCGAAGTCTCCACCGTGATCAACGGTGAAGTCCACCGGCGCAACACGGTCTCCCACATGCGGTACGACCCTGCCTACCTGATCAGTTTCCACAGCAAGGTGATGCCGCTGTATCCGGGCGACATCATTTCCACCGGGACTCCGGGTGCGGTACATATCCGGTCAGGGGACGTTGCCGAATGCCGCATTCCCGGCGTGGGAGTACTGACGAACCCGGTGGTCGGACAGGAGGTCTCCAAATGAGCCAGGGACCGCTTTCCGGCGTTAAGGTGGCGGACTTCTCCCGCGTCCTCGCCGGACCGTTCGCCTCCATGATGCTGGCCGACTTCGGCGCGGACGTCATCAAGATTGAACGGCCCTCCGGCGACGACACCCGGTCCTGGGTTCCGCCGGTCGACGACTACGGGGTCGGCACGTACTTCTCCAGCGTGAACCGGAACAAGCGCTCCGTCGTCTGCGACCTCGCCACCGGGCAGGGGCTGGATGAGGCTGCCGCCATCGCCATGGAGGCCGACGTCGTTATCGAGAATTTCCGCCCCGGCGTGATGGAACGGTACGGCCTCGACTATGAAACATTGCGCGCCAAGCGGCCCGGAATCGTCTACTGTTCCATCACGGGATTCGGCAGTACCGGCGGCGCCCACCTGCCCGGCTACGACCTCCTCGTCCAGGCGGTTGGCGGACTGATGAGCGTGACCGGATCGCCGGATTCCGAGCCGAGCAAGGTCGGCGTGGCGCTGGTCGACGTCGTCACGGGGCAAAACGCCGTCGTCGGAATCCTTGCCGCGCTGCGGTCCCTGGACCAGACGGGTGTTGGCCAGCGGATCGACGTGAATCTGTTGTCATCGCTGCTATCCGGTCTGGTGAACCAGGCGTCCAGCACCCTGGCGACCGGGGAGGCACCGCAGCGGATGGGGAACGCGCATCCGAGCATCGCCCCTTATGAGACGCTGAAAACCGCGGATGGGCCGCTGGCGGTCGCCGTCGGAACCGACAGGCAGTTTGCAGCGTTGGTGCGGGTGCTCGGCGTGCCGGAACTCGCCCGGGATGAGCGGTTCGCCGGCAATTCCAGCCGCGTCGCCAACCGGACCGTGTTGAAATCGATGCTGGAGGAACAGTTGCAGTCCAAGCCGGCAGAGCAGTGGGCGGACTTGCTGACCGACGCCGGCGTCCCGGCCGGGAAGGTCAACTCGATTGTGGAGGCCCTCGACCTGGCGGACAGCCTTGGTCTCTCCCCGGTCGTGGAAATTTCCGACGCGACGCGCTCCCGTGTGAGCCAGCAGGTTGCCAATCCGATCCGCCTCTCCGGAACCCCTGCCCAGTACCGGCGGTTGCCGCCGCTGCTCGGCGAACACAACGGAGCGACCTTCGAGGCGCGCAGCCTCGTCAACGTCGACGACTAACCTCGCCTTTCCTGCAAGTCCTCAAGCCCTCAAGCCCTTCAAACCGAAAGACACCAATGATTGACACAGCAGACCTGATCGCCGTCGACTCGCTCTTGAGCGAGGACGAAAAATCGTTGCGGGCGGAGGTCCGCTCCTTCGTCGATACCGCCATCAAACCGAACATCGCCGAGTGGTACGAAAACGCGGCCTTCCCGCTGGAGATCGTGCCGGAAATGGCCAAGCTCGGCCTGCTGGGCATGCACTTGGACGGCTACGGTTGCCCGGGACGGACCGCCGTCGACTACGGCCTTGCCGCGCTTGAAATCGAGGCCGGCGATTCCGGACTGCGGACATTTGTCAGCGTCCAAGGCTCACTCGCGATGTCGGCGATCCACAAGCACGGCTCCGAGGAGCAGAAGAACGAGTGGCTGCCCAAAATGGCTTCCGGTGAGGCGATTGGCTGCTTCGGACTGACCGAACCGACGGCCGGCTCCGACCCGGGCAGCATGCAGGCCTTCGCCCGCCGCGACGGCACCGGCCCGGATGCCGACTGGGTGCTGAACGGAACCAAGCGCTGGATCGGCCTCGCCTCGGTCGCCAAGGTTGCCATCATTTGGGCCATGACCGACGACGGCGTCCGCGGCTTCGTGGTGCCAACCGACACCGCCGGTTTCAAGGCGACGGTCATCGACCAGAAGATGTCCATGCGAGCCTCCATCCAGTGCGAAATTGAACTGACAGACCTGCGGCTTCCGGCCTCCGCCATGCTGCCGGACGCGAAGGGACTCCGGGGCCCGTTCGAGTGCCTGAACGAAGCGCGCTACGGAATCATCTGGGGTGCGATGGGTGCCGCCCGGGACAGCTATCTGACCGCGCTCGAGTACTCGCAGCAGCGGCTGCAGTTCGGTAAACCATTGGCCGGCTACCAGCTGACGCAGGAAAAACTGGTCAACATGGCGCTGGAAATCAACAAGGGCACCCTGCTGGCGCTGCAGATCGGACGGTTGAAAGACGCAGGCCAACTGCAGCCGCACCAGGTGTCGGTGGGCAAACTTAACAACTGCCGCGAAGCCATCCAGATCTGCCGCGACGCCCGGGCGATGCTCGGCGGTAACGGCATCACCCTGGACTACTCGCCGCTGCGGCATGCCAACAACTTGGAAAGCGTCCGCACCTACGAGGGCACCGACGAGGTCCACACCCTGATCCTCGGGAACCACATCACGGGGACGCCCGCCTTCCGGTGATGTTGCCGGGGACGCGGACCATAGGATTGATACATGCCTGCCCAAACCAGCCGTGGTCCTGCCCCTCTGCTCGTCCTGAACAAGATCAGCGATATCCTCGGCGCCTTCTCGCTGGCCCGTCCTGAACTGTCGTTGACCGAAATCCGGGAAGCTACCGGACTTCCGACGTCGACCGTGCAGCGGCTGGTCGGCAATCTGGTGACGCACGGGTTCCTGGACCGGGTCGATGACCGCTATCGGGTGGGCATCAAGATGTCGTACTGGGCCGCCCCCGCGACGCAGGGCGTGGAAATTCTGGAAATCCTCAAGCCGGTCCTGAACAAACTTCGGGATGAGCTGGGCGAAACGGTCGGCTTTTTCCAAAGCTCGCTGAACTACCGGGTCTGCGTTGCCGTGGCCGAAACGCACCACATGCTGCGCCGTGACATGCGCGTCGGCCGGATCCTGCCGTTGCACGCCGGTTCGGCCGGGAGGGTGCTGCTGGCGTGGGATCCAGATCTGGCCAAACGCGTCCTCGCCACGGACCTGGACCAGTTGACGGAAAGCACGATTACGGACACCGATTCGCTCCGCCTGGCCATCGAACATACCCGGAATGACGGGTACGCGATCACGACAGGCGAACGCGAGTCGGGCGCCAGCGGATTATCGGCACCGGTGTTCAACGCCCAGGCGGATCTGGTGGGCGCGTTGACCATTATGGGTCCGACGCTCCGGATGCCACGCGAACTCTGCGAGCAGTGGGTGGAGAAACTGTTGGAGGGAGCCGAACAGATCACCCGGATGGTGGGCGGACGCTGGCCATCCGAGCGCGGCGGCCCGGCCGACAAGGCGCAGTAACCGGGCGGCCCGGCTGACTCACACAGTAACTGGACCGCCCGTCTGGCTCCGCGCAGTAGTCAGGCGCTTTGGATAACCCATTCGAAGGCCGAGGCCTTGGACCGTGTTCCCTGTGCCGATTTGGAGCGGTTATTCTCCCCCAGTTCGCTGATGATGCCCTCGCCGAGCCGCACCAGATCGGCAAAGTTATCCGGCTTCAACCAGTCAGGACGGATGGCGAACAGCAGGTCCTCGGAGGAGGTGTTGCCCGAAGCTCCGGGAGCGAACGGGCAGCCGCCGAGGCCGCCCAGCGCACCGTCGACCGTCGTCGCACCGGCTTCTATGGCTGCCAGCGAGTTGGCTACTCCCATTCCCCAGGTGTCATGGCCGTGATAGACGACGCCGAGTTCCGGCGCCGACTGCCGTACCCGACCGATTAATGAAGAAACTTCAGCGGGAACCGCATGGCCGAGCGTGTCGCAAATGACGACGTCGTTTACGCCTTCGCCGCGCGGGTCCTCCACCAGCTTCAGCACCCGGTCCGGGTCGATCCGGCCCTCGAAAGGGCAGGTAAAGGACGTGGCGAGGCACAGCTGAATGGTTGCCCCGGCGTCGCGCGCATTCTGGATTGCCTGCGGCAGTGCCTCCATGCTGGCTTCGGTGGTCCGGCCGATGTTGGCCTTATTGTGGGCGTCGGAAACACTCAGGCAGTACTGCATGTTCCGCGCGCCGGCCGCTGCCGCCTTTTCCACATGGCGGGGCGTTGCGACCCAGACCCAGCATTTTTCCAGTTCCTCCGGCGTCAGCGCCTCGATCAGTTCGACCGTGTTGGCCATCGGCGGCACCAGGTCCGGACGCGCCATTGAACCAATTTCGATCGAGGGCACGCCGGCCGCAAGCAGAGACCGAACGATCTCCACCTTGCGCTCGACCGAAAGCACTCCGCCAGTCAGTTGCAAGCCGTCGCGCAGGGTTACATCGCGCAGCAACGGTCCATTTCCAGTCGGGCTCATACCAGCTCCATTTCCATCCGTGCCATGATATCCGCAGCCTCTTCCGGCGTTTTGCCCAGCAGGTTTTCCAGCACCTCGCGGGTATCGGCGCCCAGATCCGGGCCCAGGTTCCTGATCGGCAGCGACTGTCCGCCGATGACCGGCGTGACCCCGACAAACGCGACGTCGGACAGCGTCTCTTCGCCGGTGGAGACATCAAACCGCTGGATCATGTTCCGGGCGGCGTACTGCTCATCCGTGACAATATCGGCGGCCGTGTAAATCGGCCCGGCGGGAACCCCGGCGCCGTCGAGGACCTCCAGCGCTTCCTTCGCCGTGCGCGCCGCTGTCCACTCGCCGATTGCCTGGTCCAGTTCCTCGCGCCTGGCCCACCGGTCGGCGTTGGTCTGGAGTCCCGGGTCGCTGCCCAGATCGGGTCGTCCAATGGCTTCCATGTAACGGGCGAAGATCCGGTCTCCATTACCGGCGACGACGATGCTGCCGCCACCCTTGCATATGTAGGCGTTCGACGGTGCGATCCCCTCCATCCGTCCGCCGGTCCGTTCCCGGTTGACGCCGTAGGCGCTGTGGTCCGGGATGAGCGATTCCATCATCGAAAGCATGGCTTCGTTGAGAGCGACGTCGATCATCCGGTGTCCGAGCGGAATCGGCGCACGGCCGCGCTTGGTTTCCCGCTCAAACAGCGCCATCACCGACCCGAACGCGGCATACAGGCCTGCGATCGAATCGCCGATGGAGACGCCGACGCGTACCGGGGGCCGGTCCGGGTCGCCCACCAGCTCCCGGAAGCCACCAAATGCCTCGGCGACTGCCGCGAATCCCGGCCGTGCCGACATCGGGCCCGTCTGTCCGAAGGCGGAAATCCGGGTGACAATCAGTTCCGGGTTCACTTCGTTGAGGACCTCCGGGCCGATGCCCCACTTTTCCAGGGTTCCGGGCCGGAAGTTCTCCAGCACGATGTCGGACTTCGCGGCGAGGTCAAGAACCATCGCGCGGCCTTCCTCGGTGCGCAGGTCGATCACCACGGACTTTTTGTTGCGGTTGATCGTCCGGTAAAGCATGGACGTGTCGCCGGCATACAGCCGCCAGTTCCGCAGCTCGTCTCCGGTGCGGGGACGCTCAACCTTGATCACTTCCGCGCCGAAGTCGGCCAGCAGCCGTCCCGCGGTAGGTGCGGCAATGTAGTTGCCCAATTCGAGCACCCTGATGCCCTGCAGCGGCGCGATGTCGTTCGTGTTTTCCGTCAAGTGAACCATTCCTAGATGAAGATGCTGAGCACCAGGGTGAAGCCGAGGGCGACCACCGAGGCGACGGAGACTCCCAAAGAACAGGTCTTCAGGGTTCCGCGGGTTGTCTGGCCGAGCATCGACTGCAGCAGCCAGAAGGTATTGGACGTTACATGGACCAGGAACAGTGAACCGGCACCGGCGGCCAAGGCGATCAGCACCGGGTTGAGTCCAAGGGCCGGAGCGACAGGAGCCAGCAGTCCGGCGGCCGTAATGGCTGAGATGGAGACGGAGCCGACGGCGATATGCAGCACTGCCGCTATGCCCCAGACCACCAGCAGCGGCGCCACCGTCGAGGCGGAGAAGTACTGTCCCAGGACGTCGCCCATTCCGCTGGTGGCGACGATTGCGGCGAGCGAACCGCCGGCACCGGTGAGGATGAGGATCTGACCGGAATCGTTGAAGCCACTGGCCACGGCCGTCTCGACGCGCTTGGTGCCGATGGTCATCCGGGCAACCAGGCTGGTACCGAGCAGACCGATCAGCAGGGCGATTACCGGCGTCGACAGGAATTCCGTGACGGCTGAGCTGAAACCGACCATGGTGGAAATTGCGCCGCCACCGATCAGCACCAGCGAGAGGAGCATCGGGGCGAACATCACCAGCAGGCCCGGTTCACGGCGGGCCGGGGCGTCATGGGGGCGGGTCTCATCAGAGAGGACTGCGACGCCGGTGTGCTGCTTGGAGCCTTGTCTTTCGGTGGCGAGGTTGCCGTCGTCGGAGGTTGAGCCTGACGTGGAGGTGCCTGACGTGGAGGTGCCTGACGTGGAGGTGCCCGAGGTGGGTGCAGCGGGGCCGGACGTGCCGCCGTTAGCGTGCCGCCCGGCTTCCCCGGATTCGCCGGATTCAGCCGGACCGGACGTCTCCAGGAGGAGCTGCTGCTCGTCCGATTCGGCATTCCAGAGTCCTCGGTGGATGAAGAAGTTCATGATCATGATCGCCACGATGATGGTTGGAACGATGACGAGAAGACCGTAGATCAGCATCTCGCCGAGCGGGACACTCAGGAGACCCGCAAGCGCGACGGTGGCGACGCCGGGAACCATCAGGACGATGCCGCACTCGAGGCTGATCGCCATCGCGGTGGCCATTTTGGCGGTTCCGTATTTGCCCAGTTTGGGGGCGATGCGGCGGGCGAGCGGCGCGCTCATCACCAGCAGCACATCGAGGAAGATTGACTGCAGGGCCGTTCCGATAGTGAGGCCAAGCGCGTACGGAACGCCCTTGGGCCCGAAGACGTGCAGCAGCTTGTCGACCAGTTTGCGGATGGCGCCCATCTCGTTGAGCAGCGCTCCCATCAGAACGCCCCAGGCGATTAACAAGCCGATTTCGAACATGATGTCGCCGAAGCCGCGCATGATCGTTTCGGTCGTTTTGGTCACGCCCAGTCCGGTGGCGAGACCGAGGATTGTTCCGCCGATCACCAGCGCGATGGCGGGATTCACCCGGAGCTTCAGGATCATCACCACGATGGCGATGATGGACGCCGCCGTGATGCTTAGTATTTGCCAATCTTCCATAAGTTTTCCTTGTCGTCCTCAATCCTGGGATGCTGTAATCAACATCACGTCCCCATAATGTGAGCACGATCTCATGATGTGAGTCAAGTCCCAATTTCCTCTAGGCTGTGTTTCAGGTTCTGCAGGAACGCCCTGCGATGGGACGACGACGCGTCACTGAAGGAGATTTCAAGATGGACACCACGAAAAGAATCGCTGTCATTCCGGGTGACGGTATTGGCAAGGAGGTCATGCCGGAAGGAATCCGGGTGCTGAAGTCAGCCGCTGAGGTCTTCAACCTCGACCTTGAGTTCGTGGAGTTCGACTTCGCCTCGGCGGACTACTATCTGGAGCATGGACGGATGCTCCCGGAGGACTGGGAAAAGACCCTGTCCACGTTCGACGCGATCTATTTCGGTGCCGTCGGCTGGCCCGACGTCGTCCCCGACCATGTGTCGCTCTGGGACAGTTTGCTGCAGTTCCGCCGTGTCTTCGACCAGTACGTGAACCTGCGCCCGGTGCGCCTGATGCCGGGGGTGCGGAGCCCGCTGGCTGGGCGGGAACCTGGCGACGTCGACTTCTACGTGGTGCGGGAGAACACCGAAGGTGAATACTCCAGCGTCGGCGGGCTGATGTATGAAGGAACCGACCGGGAGATCGTGATGCAGGAGACGGTCATGAGCCGCCACGGCATCGACCGGGTCCTCAAATACGCGTATGAACTCGCCAGCAACCGGCCGAAGAAGCACCTGACATCGGCGACGAAGAGCAACGGAATCTCCATCTCAATGCCGTACTGGGACAAGCGAGTCGAGGCCATGGCTGAGAAGTTCCCGGAGATCCGGACCGACAAGTTCCACATCGATATCCTGGCCGCCAACTTTGTGCTGCACCCGGACTGGTTCGACGTCGTCGTCGCCAGCAATCTCTTTGGAGACATTCTCTCCGACCTGGGTCCGGCCTGCACCGGAACCATTGGCATAGCGCCCAGCGCCAACATCAACCCCGAGGGCGAATACCCCTCCCTCTTCGAGCCCGTGCACGGCTCCGCCCCCGACATCGCCGGCAAGGGCATCGCCAATCCGATCGGGCAGATCTGGTGTGGAGCGATGATGCTGGAGCACCTGGGTCACACCGACGCCGGCGAGGCCGTCGTCCGGGCAATCGAGAAGGTCCTCGCCAGGGGACCGGAGGCAGGACAACTGACACCCGACCTGCAGGGAACAGGATCCACAACTTCGCTGGGAGGGGCCATCGCCGCCGCGGTGAAGGAAGACTAATCCTGTCCGGAACGTAAGATGTTGAAGTAGCCCTTCGACGGGCGGTCAGGTTGTGCCCTGGAGGGAGATTGATGGCGATTACAGCGACAACCGGGGGACATCGTTCCGCCGGAAGGCCGACGGAAAAGGTGCTTTCCAGGGAACTCATCACTCTGGGGGCCTTGGAGCTGATCAAGGCCGGCGGTTACGAGAAGTTCACCATGTCGGAGCTGGCCCGCGCCCTGAATGTTGCGCCGTCGGCCCTGTATAACCACGTCTCCTCCAAGCAGGACGTACTCGTGCTGATCCAGGACCACATCATGACCAAGGTGGCCATCGCCAGCTTCGAAACCGAGCCGTGGGATGAAGCAGTCCGCCAGTGGGCGTGGTCCTACCGCACGGTTTTCAGCAGCCACACGCCGCTGATCCCGGTGATCGCCGTGCTGCCCGTGACTGGCGCTGAGCACACCATGCAGATGTACGAGGCCGTGACTTCAGGATTCATGAAGGACGGCTGGCCGACGCCGTTGATCGTGCCAGCTATCGTGGCGCTGGAATCCTTCATTTTCGGTTCTGCCTTCGACGCCATTGCGCCGAAGGATATCTTCGAGTCCGGCCAATTGGCCGATTCCAATCCCAATTTTGCCGACGCCGTACGCCTCCAGCACCAGAGCGAAGGTTCATCCTCCGCCGATACGGCCTTCGAACTGGGCCTCGAAGGCATGATCAGCGGTCTTAAGGCACAGCGTCGAAGCTGGAAGGAAACCGCCACAGGGTAAAACTTGCGGATGGTCCCGCTTCAATGATGGTATGAATTGATGCGAAACCGTTATACAAGCCGGTCTGCGCCGCCGTCGGCGGTGCCGGTGAAAGGCTTTCGCAAGGACATCCAGGGACTGCGGGCCCTGGCGGTCTCGCTGGTTGTGCTGTACCACTTGTGGCCGAACCGTCTGACCGGTGGTTTTGTCGGCGTCGACATCTTCTTTGTTATCTCCGGCTTTCTGATCACGTCGCACCTGTTGGCCAAACCGCCGCAGGGCTTCGCCGACCTGGGCAGGTTCTGGAGCCGACGCATCCGCCGGCTGCTGCCCGCGTCGTTGCTGGTCCTCGTGGCCACCGCCGTCGCCACCCGGCTCGTGGCTCCTGTAACGCAGTGGCACCAGATTGCCCAGGAGATCATCGCCTCGGCACTCTATGTCGAGAACTGGCTGCTGGCGTCGTCGTCGACCGACTATCTGGCCGGAGGCGGGGATGCCTCCCCTGTGCAGCATTTCTGGTCACTGTCTGTGGAGGAACAGTTCTACATCGCGTGGCCTATCCTCCTGCTTGGCGCCTTTTGGTTCGCCGCCCGGCGCAACCTCGCTCCCAAGCGGGTTGCACAAGTGGTTATTGGCGCCGTGATTTGCGCTTCCCTGATCACCTCTGTCGCCGCGACCGCCGCCTCCCCGGCGAGCGCGTACTTCATCACGCCGACCCGCATGTGGGAACTGGCCATGGGAGGGTTGATCGCCACCCTTCCCGCGTTGAAGTCCGGGCGGATTGGCGACGTGGCGGCGCCCATCCTCGCTTGGACGGGCATCGGCGCAATGGTGGCGGCGGGAGTGTTCTATACCTCGTCGACGCCTTTTCCCAGCTACACCGCGCTCCTGCCCGTCCTCGGCGCAGCGCTCGTAATCTGGGCCGGGGCCACCGGACCCTACTCGCCCACGGCGGTGCTTGAACACGGTCCCATCCAGTGGCTCGGCAACGTTTCCTACTCGGTTTATCTGTGGCACTGGCCGCTGATTGCGCTGCTGCCGTTTGCCAGCGGGGACCAGCTGGGCCGGCTGGACAAGTTCTTCATCCTCGTCGCCACCCTGCTGCTCGCCGGGCTGAGCAAGGCATGGGTGGAAGACCGGTTCCGGTTCGGCAAGACCCGCTCGCCGCTGGTCGCGTCCTACCGTTTCGCAGCCGCGGGGATGACCGCCGTCGTCGCCGTTGGAGCCGTGCAAATCATGGAGGTTGAATACCGCGAGGGCAAGGCGGCGGAACAACTGCAGGCAGCTATCGAAGGCGACAACCCCTGTTTCGGTGCCGCTGCGCTCGCCGAGGGCAACGAGCACTGCCCACCACCGAAAACCGACGCCGAACTGGTTCCCGGTCCCGCCCTGGCTGCGGAAGACATGCCAAAGGGATCCGTCGAGGAATGCCAGCCGTACCCGCCGTATGAGGACCGTGCCACCTGCACCTTCGGCTCCGGCCCGAAACAGGTCGCACTCGTGGGCAATTCGCATGCCGGACATTGGTTGCCGGCCCTTGAGGTCCTCGCCGAAGAAAATGGCTGGACCATCACGACGTACCTGATGTCACGCTGCAATGCCACGGACGTGAAGCTGGAATTCGATACCGAGGAACAGACCGAAAACTGCTCCGACTGGGGCAAGTGGGTGATGGAAGAGACCAAGGGTGACAAGTACGACCTGGTCGTCACCTCCGAACGCCAATCAGTCCCGGTGCAGGGCTACAGCTACAACGAATCCAACGACCCGGCGCGCAAGGGGTACAAAAGTTACCTGAGCAAGTGGACCGACGCCGGAACCAACCTGCTGGTGATTAAGGATCCGACCTATCCCAAGCCGTCGTCGGTGCCCGAATGCCTGGCGGAGAATCCCGATGATCACTTCGAGTGCGCCGGACCGAAGGAGGACTGGGCCGTGATGACGCCTCTGAATGAGGCCGCCCAACAACTGGACGACCCGAACATCAGCACGCTCAACATGGACAAGTACTTCTGCCGGGATGGAACCTGCTACAGCGCGATTGGCGGTGTCGTCACCTACTTCGACGGCTCCCACATCTCCGCCACTTACGCCGCAACCCTGGCGCCGTATATGGAAAAACTGGTGGAGAAGGCGCTCAAAAAGTAAGGCCATTGCCGACGACGACGGCTACCTCGCCCAGGCGTGCGGCGCCGGACGGCGGGTGCTTGGCAGGGAATTGTTCAACCGCCACTCGTGGATCCACTCCGGCAGGATCAGGTCCGCCGGTGGATTTCCGAAAGTGGAGAAGATCTCCTCATTGGTCACCGGCCCCGATTCGCTGACCAGCCGGGTGGCGATGAAAGCGCGGGCGTAGATCTCGTCGTCGGACACCATCCGCTGCTCAAAGTAGATGGCGCGGTCGTCAAAGCCGAGGATCTTCGATTCGATGCTGTACCGCTGTCCCAGATTGAGCGATTTGCGGAAACTGATGGTTTCGCCGCTGACCACCGGGCTCCAGCCGTTGCGCCGCATCTTGTCCCAGATTCCGCTGCGGACCATCAGGTCGAACCGGCCCAGGTCCATCAGCGACAGATACATACCGTTGTTGATGTGCATGGCGATGTCGATATCCGTTGGCAGCACCCGCATCGGCACGGATGAGTTGCCCCAGATACTGAGTTTGGGACGACGGCGGGACAGGACCAGGTGCAGCAGAGTTCGCAAAAGCAGATGCATGGCGATCATATTACCCATCAGTAACTTAGGGGAGGAAATCGCCGTCGCTCCCTCATTGCCTACACTAAGGAAGATGACGCCGACCTACCCCTACGCCCTGCCGCTGTCCCGCTACCGCGAGTTGATGGCCCGCGACTTCCCAGCGCTGCACGCGGCGGCCGGAGAAGCCTTGACCGCCCCCGTGCCGTCCTGCCCCGGCTGGACCGGCGAGGATCTGGCCCGGCACACCGCTCTGGTCTTTCTGCAGAAGGCCGAAACCATGCGCACCGGGATCAAGCCGAAGGGCCGGTGGCTGCCGGAGGAATTGCTCCGTCTGGATTCACTGCCCCTGCTGGAGGAGGGCTATAACCAGGTCAATGAGCAGTTCGATACGCACGACCCGGCCGACCCGGCGGAGTCCTGGGTGCAGGATGACCAGACCGTTGGCTTCTGGATCCGCCGTCTTGCCCATGAAACCTCAATGCACCGGCACGACGCCGAAACAGCCTTGGACCGGCCGGTCGCCATTGACGAGGAGCTGGCTATCGACGGAATAGATGAAGTGCTCACCGTAATGCTCGGCCGCGGCGCGCCCGACGATTCGGCCACCGAGAGCACGGTGGTCATCGAGAGCGGCGGCAAGTTCTGGTCGGCAACCCTGGAACCGGAATCGGTGTCGATCCGATGGGAGGACAGCAGCTCGCCGGAGGGCAGGATCTCCGGCGGAGCCAGCGAGGTGCTGCTGTGGCTGTGGGGACGCGGCCCACTCCCTGCCGGTTCGACCGACAACGCCGCCGTCGCCGAACTGCGAACGCGGCTGGCCGAAGCCACCTGACCTTCACCAACATGGTCGACGTTTACTACGCCGTGTAGAATTCGGATTAACACAACAGTCTCAGCACCTTCTCAGCACGTTAGGATCACCATGCCCCGCATCACCATCGGACTCGGCGTCGTTCTCATCGCCCTCGGCGTCATCTCCTACATCGCCACCGCGTTCGCCAGCTGGACGGCGCTGATCCCGGCGATCCTCGGCGCCATCATCTTGGTCTCCGGCGTCATCGCCATGAAGAAGCCGAAGATCGGCATCCACATCGCTTTGGCCTTTGCCGTCATCGGCATCGCAGGCACCTTGATGAATGTGCTGGAAATCGGTGCCCTTATCGCCGGCGACGCCGAGCGTCCTGCCGCCGTGATCGCCAGCACGATCACCTTCGTGCTGCTGCTCGTCTACGTCATCGTGGGTGTGCGTTCATTCATCTCCGCGCGCCGATGGAAGACCGCCAACTCCTAAACTCGCCCGGGCCCAACGCCTAACCGTGAGCTACGCCGTCGTCCTGACGGTTGCGTCCCAGCTGCTGGTATTTCCTGATTCTGGTGGGCAACAGTTCTTCGGTGGGACGCGCCGAGAGTGCGGAGAGTTCATACTCAATCGCGGCACTCATCCGTTGACAGAACGCCCGGGGCTCGTCCGCGGCGTCGTCACGCTCGTCCACGACATGGTCGACGATTCCGTTGGCATACATCGCGGCCACATTCACCCCCTGGGCGGCTGACATGGCCGGGGCAAATTCAGTGCTGCGGTGCACTATGGCGCTGGCTCCCTCGGGCGGCAGCGGTGAGACCCAGGCGTGCTGGGCCGCAATGGTCCGGTCGGCGGGCAGCAGTGCCAGCGCCCCACCGCCGGCACCCTGGCCGAGCAGGACGGAAACGGTCGGAGATTCGAGACCGATGAGGTCGTGTAAGGATCGCGCGATCTCACCGGCCAGGCCGCCTTCCTCGGCTTCCTTGGACAGCGCGGCCCCGGCCGTGTCGATGACGGTCAGCAGCGGCAGTCCGAGCTCCTCGGCCAGCCGCATTCCGCGGCGGGCCTCGCGCAGGGACGCCGGGCCCATGGCTCCGTCGGCGCGCCTCGGACGGTCATGTCCCAACACAATGCACGGCTGATTTCCGAACCGTGCCATCGCCAACAACAGCCCCGGGTCGTTTTCGCCCTGGCCGGTGCCATTGAGCGGGAGCACATCCTGCGCCCCGACGCTGAGCAGCCTGCGCAGATCCGGTCGCCGCCGGTTCCGCGAGATCTGAATCGACGTCCATGCTTCCGCCCGGGAAGGTTGCATCGACACGGTGGCCGGCTCGGGAACCGGCGCTGTGGTTTCCCGGACGAGAATGTTCAGTGCCCGGTCGACCGTGGTGGCGAGTTCCTCCGGCGGCACCACCGCGTCGATGAGCCCCTTGTCGAACAGGTTTTCGGCAACCTGCACGTTCTCCGGAAACGGTTTGCCGTAGAGGGCTTCGTAGACCCTCGGCCCCAAAAACCCGAGCAGCGCCCCGGGTTCCGCAACGGTCACATGCCCCAGCGATCCCCACGACGCCATGACCCCTCCGGTGGTGGGATGGCGAAGGTAGACCAGATACGGATGCCCAGCCTGACGGTGCCCGCGCACTGCTGCCGTAATCCGGACCATAGACAGGAACGCAAGAGTGCCCTCCTGCATCCTGGTCCCGCCCGAAGCCGGTCCGGCCAGCAGGGGCAGCTTCTCCCGCGTGGCCCGCTCCACCGCGGTGACGATCCTGTCAGCGGCGGACTGTCCGATGGAACCGGCCAGGAACCTGAATTCGCAGACGATGACCGCCACCCGCCGCCCGCGGATCAACCCTTCGCCGGTTATGACTGACTCGTCCAGTCCGCTTTTTTCGCGGGCGGCGGCCAGCTCGCGCTGGTACTGGGGGCTGGGATCCGGATCGACGACGGCGGTGTCCCACCGGATAAACGAATCAGCGTCGAGTACGACGTCGATGAGTTCCTTTGCCGTCAGGTGCGGCTTTTTCCCGGGCGAAGCCATCTCACTCGTCTCCGGCCGCGCTGCGAAGCCACTGCCGGATCCGGTCTCCGTCCTGGTTGAGGACTGGAGGAGCAGTATGGGACTTGTTCGTCGTCTCCCCCGCCTCCTCATTGAAGAACCGCAGCGGCGGGCCGGGCAGGCCGACCTTGCCAAGGACGCTGTGCTCCACATCGATCAGCAACCCCTGCGAATGGACCTGCTCCCACGCATACACCTCATCAAGGGTCCTGACCTTGCCAGCCGGTGTTCCGGTTTCATTGAGTCTGGCCAGCAGGTCGGCGGCGTCGTAGCCGGAGAAGGCCTTCTCAATTTCTTCGATCAGCATGGCCCGGTTCCGGACCCGGTTCCCGTTGGTCGCGAACTCCGGCTTACCCGAATCCAGACCAAAGGCCTGGGCGAAGCTCGACCAAAGCCGCTCACTGCCGACACTGATCTGCACCTGCCCGTCCCGGCAGTTGAATAACCCGTAGGGTGCGATCGAGGGATGGTGGTTGCCCTGTGCGTGCGGAACCTCATCCGCGACAGTCGTCCGGGTGCCTTGGAAGGCGTGCACGCCAACCAGCGCCGCCAAAAGTGACGTCCGCACGACCTGGCCCTTACCGGTCCGCTCCCTCTCAAGCAGGGCGGCGAGCGTTCCGAACGCACCGTACATCCCGGAGAGCAGGTCGGCGATCGGAACACCTACGCGCTGCGGATCATCCGGACCGGATCCGGTCAGCGACATCAATCCGGCCTCGCCCTGCAGGATCTGGTCGTAGCCACTGCGGCTGGATTCGGGACCGTCATGGCCGAAGCCTGTAATGGAAAGAATCACCAGCTTTGGGTTCAGCTCATGCATGGCCGCCGTCGAGAATCCGAGCCGGTCCAGTACACCGGGGCGGAAGTTTTCGACGACGACGTCGGCCCGTTCCAGCAGCTCGCGGAGGACTTGTTGGCCGTCGTCGCTCTTCAAATCCAGCGCGATGGATTCCTTATTCCGGTTGCAGGACAGGAAGTAGGTGGCCTGCGGGTCGTCTTCCGGCCCCACAAAGGGCGGACCCCAACCGCGGGTGTCATCGCCGGACGCCGGGTTCTCCACCTTGATAACCCGGGCGCCGAGGTCCCCGAGCATCATGCCCGCATGTGGACCGGCAAGCGCCCGGCTCAGATCCACCACCAGGTAACCGGACAACGGTCCATTTGTTCCAGTTTCAGCGTTCATCGCAAACCCTCTTTCTCGTACTTCTTCCAACTGTCTTTAGGTTCGTGGTGGCCTTAGAGCCAGCCGGGAACCACCAGGACCAGCCATGCAATCGGCGGCCCCGCGACGACGACGATGGCGCCATAGGAGAGGATCTGCTTGTAGAAACGGTCCCGGTCGGTGCCTTCAGGCGCGTTGGCAAGGACCAGCGCACCATTGGTGGAGAAGGGGGAAACGTCCACAATCGTGGAGGCCACTGCGAGTGCGCAGATGACACCAATGGCTCCGACTTCACCGGACTCGAGGAACGGAATGGCCAGCGGAATCAGGGCGGCAAGGATTGCCGTCGAGGAGGCGAACGCGGAGACGACGGCACCGATGTAGCAAATCAGCAGTGCGGCCAGCATTGGCATGCCAAGGCTTGCGACGCCGTCGGAAACGTAATCGATTGTTCCGGCTTCCTGCAGGACACCAACAAACGTCAGCATGCCGCAGATGAGCAAAACGGTTGACCAACTGATCTTGTCGACCGCGCCCTTCTGCGCTTTCGGAAAGACGAGGGCCAGAATAACCGCGATGGTAATGGAGACGAACCCGACGTCAATGCTGAGTCCCAGGGCCACGATCGCAAGGATGATCAATCCGGCGATCGTGGTGTACTGCGAAGCCTTATCGGACTTCGCATCGGTAGTGGCCGGCGCTGCACCGGCGGACTTGTCGGACTTGGCTTCGGAGTCGTCGTACTTGGCGTCGTCGGCACGATTGGTGCCGCTGATCCGATGGCCCACGCTGGCGTTCATTCGGGCTTCGGCGCCCCGCTCGACCATTTGTCCGACCCGGGTCGAGAGCAACTTCCGCCCGCCGAGGACCATGAACAAGACGACGGCAATCAGGAAGTTGAAGATGAGGCTGGAGAGGAAGAGCGCCAGCGGGCTGTACTCGAACCCGGTATCGGCCACGATGCTGTTGACAATGACTCCGTAGACAGCAATTGGCGAGAAACCACCGGCCTGTGCTCCATGGACGACCATCATGCCCATCAGCAGCGGGCTGATCTTGTGCTTCGCGGCGAAACCGAGCGCGATGGGAGCCATAATCGCCACCGCGGCAGGACCGAGCGCGCCGACCGAAGTAATGATGGCCGTGATGACGAACATGACCCATGGGATCATCGCCACCCGGTTGCGGACCAGTTTCACGGCCCAGTGAATTAACAGATCGATGGTCCCGTTATTCTGCGCGATGGCAAAGAGGTATGTCACTCCAACCAAAGTCAGGAATAGTCCGCCGGGAAAACTGGCGATAATGTCATCCGTTTCCATCCCGAGGAAGACGGCCCCAAGCAGAAAGGCGCCCACGAACCCGAGGGCGCCCATATTGATGGGAAGAATTGTTGCAATCAAGAACATCGCCGCCAGGACGATGATCGATAAGACGGGGGCTGACATCTCTATTCCTCCAGGGATAAGATACGTGACATGAATTACAGGCTCAGTGGACTAGCCTGTAGTGCACTTGACCACTTTGTCAATACCCGGATGTAATGTGGCTCATAGAAATCCATCCAGTCCAAAGGGGGACATCATCGCTAAAAATGCCGCACCCGGCTCCTTGGAACGTGTCGCGAGACCCCGCCTGTACGAACAGCTCGTGGAGCAGCTGTACAGCTACATCGAGACTGCAAAGCTGGTACCCGGAGACCACTTGCCGGCCGAACGGGAGCTCGCGGACAGGCTCGGCGTTTCGCGTGCCACGCTGTCCCAGGCATTGGTTGCCCTGGAGGTTCTTGGAGTTATCGATGTCCGGCATGGAGCCGGGGCCGTCCTGGTGTACCGGCCAAGCATCGCCACCGTCCTCAAGGGACTACAGGAACACAAGAGCCGGCTTCCGGAAATTACCGAGGCCAGGAGCACCTTGGAAGTCAAGCTCGCCGCCCTCGCAGCCACACGCCGGACAGACGAGGATCTGGCGGCTATCGATTCGGCACTGGAAACGATGAAGAATGAAATTTCCGACGGCGGTAAAGGAGCCCACGGAGACGAGCTTTTCCATCAGGCCATCACATCTGCTGCACGGTCCCGCGTGCTGGGGCAGCTGATGGGATTCATCGCCGAAATGGTGTTGGAAACCCGTCTCGAATCCCTGGGACAGCCCGGCCGGCCGGAACAATCGTTGGCGTCGCACCATACGATCGCCGATGCCATCCGGGCCCAGGACCCTGATGGCGCGGCCGAAGCGATGCGCGATCATATCGCCCTGGTGTCCGACGTCGAACTCCTCAAGTAACAGCCGGGACTCCCTGAACGGCCGGTAATTACTCCTTCACGGCTCCGGCGCTGGCGTTCATGATCTTGCGCTGGAATATAAAGAAGACGACCGCCACCGGCACCGTCATGAGCGCCGCCGCGGCGAGCTTCAACGGGTACTGCGTTCCCTGGCTGAGCTGGCCGGAGGCAAGCTGGGCCACGCCCTTGGTGAGCGTGGTCAGCTCCGGACTCTGGGTGGAAACGATGAAGTGGTTGAGCTCATTCCAGGACCCTTGGAAGGACAGGATGACAATGGTCATTACTGCGGGGACGGCCATCGGCAGGACGATGGACCAGAAGGTGCGGAAGACCCCTGCGCCATCGATCCGCGCCTGCTCCTCCACGCTCACCGGGATGGACTCGAAGAAATTCTTCATGATGAAAACACCCGCTGCATCGGCCAGCAATGGCACGATCATGCCGGTGTATGAGTCGTAGATGCCGAGTTGGTTGATCACCAAAAATTTCGGGATCAGCAGGACGACGCCGGGAACAGCCATAACTGCCACCAACAGCGCGAACACGAGCCCCCGCCCGCGAAATTTGATCCGGGCCAGGGCATAGCCGGCAAGGGAGTCGAAAAAGACCCTGCCCAACGTGACGAAAACAGTGACGATGGTCGAGTTCATTGACCACAGCAGGAAATCCGAATTCTGGAACAGTGTCTCGTAGGCAGCAGCAGTCCAGGTCTGTGGAATCAGTCCGATCGGGTTGCTCGCCGCTTCCGGTTCGGTCTTGAAGGAGGTGGCAACCTGGATCAGGAACGGCATGATGTAGACGACCGCAAGACCGATCAGTACCAAGTAGGCCGTCCAGGCCGACGACAGCGGGTTGCGCCGCCGGCGTATTCCGGCAGGCCGCGGCGCCGATGGAGGTGTGCTTCCAGTTCCGGCACCGGTACGCCCGGTCTCAATTTCGACACTCATCAGTTGCCCCTGGCTTTCACATTAACGGCCTGCTTGTTCCGCCGCCGGTTCCGTGGCACGGCGTCGTTGTCCCGGAGGAAGAAACGCTGGACGACGGTGAAGAAGACGATGATGGCAAACAAGATAAAGGCAATCGCCGCACCTTGGCCCCACTCCTGCTGGTTGAACGCGGCGTTGAATGAAAGATACGCCGGCGTCAGCGTCGTTTTGGCCGGCCCGCCCTGGGTACCTGTGTAAATCTGGTCGAAAACCTGCCAGGTACCGATCAACCCCAACGTGATCACCGTGAACAAAGTGGGCTTGAGCATTGGCAGGGTCACATGCCAGAACCGCTTCCAGGCGTTGGCGCCGTCCATCACAGCAGCCTCCTGGACTTCACCACTGAGGTTCTGGATGGCCGCAATGAACAGCAGCATGAACGTCCCGGAGGTGGTGAAAATGGCCATCAGGACGAAGGCGCTCATCGCAACCGACGGGCCGGCGATCCATTCCCACCAGCTGATCCCGAGGAAATCGTTTTCGATCAGGAAGGCCGGGGCACTGTCCAGCCCAAAAACGCCGTAGATGAGGTGCAGGACGCCGCGCGGATCCTGGAACCAGTTGGGACCGTTAATACTGAACCAGGACAGCACGTTGTTGACGGCACCGGTCGCGCTGAACAGGAAGAGCCACAGCACCGTAATGGCGACCGAGCTGGTCACCGACGGAAAGTAGAACGCCGTCCGGAAGAATCCGCGGCCCTTGAGGATTTGCCGGCTGACGAGCATGGCCAGGAAAAGCGACAGCGCCGTCTGCAGGGGCACCACCAGGACCACGTAGTAGAAGTTATTGCGGATCGAGGTGCCGAAGTCCTGCGTGGCCAGACCGCCCCCGGCCAGGATGTCGGCGTAGTGCTTTGCGCCTACAAATCCGACGTCGGCGGCCAGCGGGCTGCCCCGCCCGGTCCAGTCGGAGACACTCACCCAGGCGGCCATCAATACCGGTACCACCAGGAAGAGTCCCAGCAGGATGATGATCGGGGTGATGAACAGCCAGCCGGCCAGTTCCTGTCGTCCCCGGATTCCACCGCGGCGGGCACGCAGGCGGGCACGTAGTGGTGCCTTGGTTTCCATCAATCTGCACTACCGATCCGGCGGGCGTCCCATCTCCGGGACGCCCGCCCTGTTGCTTCTAGTCCTGCACCACCGCTTGCATGTTCTGCTGCACGCTGTCGAGGATCTGCTGCGGATCCGACGACTGCAGCGTCGCCAGCTGTGCATTCAGCTCCGCGATCACGTCCGCCGCCCCTTCCTGCGAGGGCAGGTTCTGCGCGTACTCGGCACCGTCAATGAAGGCCCCTAGTTTCGGGTATTCCGCCTTCCACTGGTCCGCGAGCGACTCGACCGAGGGCATCACGCCGAAGGCTTCGGCGAATGCCATCTGGCTCTCTTCCGAAGTCAGGTGCTCCACCAGCTCAACGGAGCCCTTGACGTTGTCGCTGTCTGCGGCGATACCCCAGCAGTTCGTGTACTGCAGCGTGCCCATGCCTTCGGGGCCGGCCGGCAGCTCCGCAACCTGATAGTCAACCTTTGGGAAGTCGTTGCTCATGGCGCCGGCAATCCAGTTGCCCTCGATGGTCATGGCGGCCATGCCCTTGCCGAACGCCTCGCCGCCCCAGCCTGCACCGAGATCGGAGGAATAGGCAGCAATGCCGTCCTTCATCATGGATTTCACATAGCTGAGGGCTTCCACGTTCGCCACACTGTTCACGGTTGCTTCAGTGCCGTCGTCGGACACCAACCCGCCGCCGGCCTGGGCGAAAAACGCTCCAACACGCTGGTACTCGGGGCTGAACGCGAGTCCCATGGTCTTGTCTGTGGTCAGCTTCTCCGAGACCGCCCGCAGCTCATCCCAGGTGGTGGGGATATCCGCGTCGGTGAGCCCGGCGTCCTTCCACATTTCCGTGTTGATCACCAGCGCCAGGGTGGAGAAGTCCTTCGGTGCGCAGTAAAACTGATCCTCATAGGTGAACGCTTCGCGCAGGCCCTCGTAGAACTTGTCCGCGTTCTCCAGGTCTTCGGCGTAGGGTTCCAGCGAACCGTTGGAGGCGTAGCCAACGAACTGGTTGGAGAGGTAGAAGACGTCTGCCGGCTCACCGGATGCGAATCCCTGGCTCAACTGCTGGTTGAGGTCGGAGGCAACCTGGACCTCGGCCTTGACGCCCGACTCCTCAGACCATTCCTTGACCGCCTCCGTGACGGCCTCGGTTTCGGCCGCGCCGGAGGAACCGATCAGAACGCTGATGGGCCCGCCACTGCTGGCCTCTTCGGACCCGCCGCCACCCCCTGATGAGTCCTCAAAGCCGGAGCCTCCGCAGGCAGTTAACGCGAGCGCTGCGGTGCTGGTGACGGCGACGGCGATGGAGAACCGCCGCGCGCGCGAGGTCATGTGTCCACTCTTCATTGTGTGATTCCTCTTCTCTAAACTGCCGGCGCTCCGTCAGGAGACCGGTTCACCTGTGGTGATGAACGGGTCGGAGCGGCGGTGGACCAGTTCCGACTTGAGCAGCAGGTGCTGTTCGGGTTCCGTCTGGCCGTTGTGGCCAGTCAGTTGATGGGTCAGCAGCGAAACAGTGTGTTGTGCCGCCGCTTCGATCGGCTGGGAAACGCTGGAAAGCCCGACGGCGGCAGCCACCGGTGTGTCGTCAAAGCCGACGACGGCGGGTTCCCCCGCGTCCGGCATTAGTTGCCGCCAGGCTGCGGCAGCACCGAGGGCCAGCGAATCACTGACACATACGATGGCGGTGGCTCCTTGCGCGACCAGTGCTTCCGCGCCGCGGGCGCCATTACGCACGCTGTCCTCCACTGACACGGTCAACGCGGCGAAGTCGGTATCCGCAGCGCCGGCGGCCATTGCCCTGCGCCAGCCGCTCCGGCGGTCGTCCCCCGCGCCGGAGCCTTCCGGCCAACCCAGGAATCCAACCTTGCGGTGCCCCCGCGCCAGGAACATCTCCGTGGCAGCCGCGGTGCCGGCGCCGCCGTCGATATCAACCCACGCATGGGCGGCGTCGAAGGGGTCCGATGTGGCACTCCAGGGGCGGCCAAAGGCGACAAACGGGACGTCCCGCTCCAGCAGCCAGTCGGTCCGGGCGTCGGCGTGGTGGGTGTTGGTGAGTACGAAGCCATCCAGGTCCGCCGTATCGAGCAGTTGCTCATACTCCGAAATCTCGTCGGCATCGTCGTCGGCCGTGAAGAGGGTCAGGCGGTACCCCTCCAGCTGTGCCGATTCGGTGAGCGAATGCAGGAAGCGGTCGAGGATGGAGCCGTTGATGCCGTCGGTGGAAGGGTATAGACGCATGGCCAAATCCATTGACCGGCGGGTCCGAAGCTGGCGTCCGGCAGCGCTGGGACGATAACCGGCCTCCGCGATGGCGGCGCGGACGCGTTCCAGCGTCTCCGGCTTGACCCGGTGCGGCGAATTAATCGCGTTGGAAACCGTCTGGCGGGATACGCCCAGCTCGTTGGCCAGCGTGACTAGCGTGTGCTTCGGCGTCATCGGTCCTCCTTCCGGGTTGGTGGCCATCCGGCCTGCGATAAGGTGATTCTTCAACTATGAACGTTCAAACCAGTGATGCACTTCTTAAATTTGATCGTTCAAATAAGATAGATTCATAATGAATTCGCGGCATTCGACTTGTCAAGGACCGTTTCCCTAACGTGACCTTTACCCGTCGAGCCGCGACCCGCCTTCCGTCGATCAGGAGAACCGCCCATGGCCTCCACGCAGCCCTTCCTCCACAACCTGCCCGGAGTGTTTCTTGCTCCCTATCAGGCGTGGTCTGCCTCGGACGGCCAGATCGGGGGCGGCGCCGAAGGCATCTACTGCTCCGATGACCGCGTAATTTCCGAAGCCGGCCTCTCCGTCGCCGGACATGAACTGCGGTGGCTTTCGACGCAGGTCCA
Source organism: Arthrobacter monumenti (assembly GCF_054511255.1). Lineage (NCBI taxonomy): Bacteria > Bacillati > Actinomycetota > Actinomycetes > Micrococcales > Micrococcaceae > Arthrobacter > Arthrobacter monumenti. The sequence goes on from NZ_JBTNCY010000008.1 coordinate 118,593, forward strand.
CTCCGCGACCGCCGTCGACTTCCACTACGTGGTGATGGTTCCCTCGAGCATCGCGGACCCGCTGGTGACCGTAGTGCGTGAGCGGCGGGCCACGACTGAGGGGATTTCGGAGCAACTCCGGATCGAATCCGCGCATGAGCAGGACGTGCGGCTGGACCTGAGACTCACGTTGACCACCGACAACACGCCAATGGAACAGATCAAGGACGGCCGGACCGCCGGACGGCGGACCGCGGTCTCGGATACCACGTGGAACTGGCGGGACGACGACACTACCGCGAGTCTCGAGGCGCCCGGCGCAAAGGTCGATTTCCCCGACGGAACCATTGCCTTGAACTGGGTCGTCGACATCGCGGCCGGCTCCACAGCCGGGACGGGCTGGACTCTGCGGCTGCAGGATTTGGCCGCGCCTGTCATCGGAACGCCGCTGCGGCCGCTGCCGACCCCCGCCGTCGTCAATGACGATCCCCGGCTGAAGCGGCTGATGCACCGTGCCTTCTCCGACCTCAGCAGCCTCCGCATTGCGGACCGGGCATTGCCCGACGACGTGTTCCTCGCCGCCGGGGCGCCCTGGTTCTACACCATGTTCGGGCGCGATTCGCTGATTGCGGCGCGGATGCTGCTCGCGGTGGACACCACACTTGCCGCCGGCACCCTGCGTACGCTCGCCGCACGCCAAGGCACCAAAACCGACGTCGAAACCGCCGAGCAGCCGGGCAAAATCCTGCACGAAGTCCGCCGCACGACGCTGAAAGTGGCCGGGCACGACGGCGTCCAACTGCCTCCTGTCTACTACGGCACCATTGACGCGACGCCGCTGTGGATTTCGTTGCTGCACGACGCCTGGCAGGCAGATATGCCCGAGTCGGAGGTCGAGGCGCTGCTGGACAATCTGGAGGCGGCGCTGAACTGGCTGGGCGAATATGGCGATTCCGACGGGGACGGCTTCCTCGAGTATCTGGACACCACCGGCCACGGGCTGGCAAACCAGGGCTGGAAGGACTCCGGCGACTCCATCCGCTGGCACAACGGCTCCCTCGCCGAAGGACCGATAGCGCTGTGCGAGGTCCAGGGATACGCGTACGAGGCTGCCATCGACGGCGCCGCCTTGCTCGAGGCATTCGGCCGTCCCGGTGCCGGGCGCTGGCGCCAATACGCGGCTGAAATGGCCGAACGGTTCCGCGCCTCGTTCTGGTGCGAGGACGAATTGAGCAGGTACCCGGCGATCGCGTTGGACGCGGAGAAGAAACCGGTCGACGGCGTCAGCTCCAACATGGGGCACCTGCTCGGAACCGGAATCCTGAACGAGGAAGAGAAAGCCGCCATCGCCCGCAGGCTGATGCACCCCACGATGTTCTCCGGCTACGGGATCCGGACGGTTTCAACGACCAACGGCGGCTACTGGCCGCTGCGTTATCACGCCGGATCGGTTTGGTCGCACGATACGGCCATGATCCTCGCCGGGCTGCTTCGGGACGGATTCGCCGACGAGGCCGAAACCTTGGCAAGGGGCTTGCTCCGCGCCGCCGATGGATTCGACTACCGGTTGCCGGAACTGTTCTCCGGCGACTCCGCCGACAAGACGTGGCCGCCCATTGCCTACCCGGCGTCCTGCCGTCCGCAAGCCTGGGCCGCCGCGTCGGCCGTGCCCATCGCCGTCGCCCTCGGGGGCCTCAAGTAGGTCGGCCGGTCAGCCCTCGGCCCGTCAGTCAGCACGCTGCAGTGGGCTGACTGACGGGTAACCGGCTGATTCACGGCAGCATCCGGACCGAAGTGAGCGGGCCCCTGGTTGCTAGAGTCGGAGATGCATGTGGTCCAACCACACAGCTTCCCGCCGTGAAGAGGAATCCAATGACCGATCAGCAGATGTCCGAACAAGAGCCGCAGCCAGTCCAGGATGGCCCACCTATGCCAACCGCAGGCCAGCCGGCCGAACAGACCACCAGTCGTGCCGCCGTCGTACAGGCAGTTCCGGCCGCGCTGCGCCGCCGCATTCCCAAGGCCGGCGACTTGGCACCGCTGATGCAGTTCAAGAAACCCGCACTTCCGACAACGAAGAACCGCCTGGCCAAAGCCAACACCATTTCCGACCTGCGGACACTCGCGAAGCGCCGCACTCCAAAGGCGCCGTTCGACTACACCGACGGCGCCGCGGAAGAGGAAATCACGCTGCAACGGGCGCGCGAATCATTCCACAATCTCGAATTCCGTCCCGGCGTGCTGCGCAACGTCTCCACCGTGGATCTCAGCACTGAAATCCTCGGAAAAACCTCGGCCCTGCCGTTCGCGATTGCCCCCACCGGTTTCACCCGGATGATGCAGTCGGAGGGTGAATACGCCGGTTCGCAGGCAGCGCAGGAAGCCGGCATTCCCTACACCCTGTCGACTATGGGCACGGCGTCGATCGAGGATGTCGCCGCGGCCGCACCGAATGGCCGGAACTGGTTCCAGCTGTACCTATGGACGGACCGCGAGCGTTCGATGGAGCTGATCGACCGGGCGGCGAAGGCCGGGTACGACACCCTGATGGTCACCGTCGACACTTCCGTTGCCGGAGCACGCCTGCGTGATGTCCGCAACGGCATGACCATCCCGCCCGCGCTGACCGCCAAGACCGTGCTCGACGCTTCCTACCGGCCGGCCTGGTGGTTCAACTTCCTCACGCATGAACCGCTCTCCTTTGCGTCGCTCTCGCGCTACTCCGGCACTGTCGCGGACCTGATTAACTCCATGTTCGACCCGACACTCACCTATGCCGATCTGGACTGGCTCCGCCAGGTATGGAAGGGCAAGCTCCTGGTCAAGGGCGTGCAGACGCTCGACGACGCGAAAAAGGTGGTAGACCACGGCGCCGATGGGATCATCCTCTCCAACCACGGCGGCCGCCAGCTGGACCGGGCACCGATCCCGCTGCATCTGCTCCCGGAAGTCGCCGCCGAACTCAAGGGCAAGACTTCGATCCTGCTCGACACCGGCATCATGAGCGGTGGGGATATCGTCGCGGCCTTGGCGCTGGGCGCAGACTTCACGCTGGTCGGCCGGGCCTACCTTTATGGCCTGATGGCCGGCGGCCGGGCGGGCGTGGACCGGGCCATCGGGATTCTCGGGAGCCAGGCGGCCAGGACCATGCAGCTGCTGGGCGTGAACAAGATCGAGGAGCTGACACCGGAACACGTGCGGCTGCTGGGGTAAGGAATAACTGCTGCCGGCTATGCGCGGTCGTGCTGCATGACGGACCGGCCCACCGGAGTTCACCGATGCTCGTCCGGGGCATGCAGGTGGGCGCGCTCGCCGTCGTGGTCGAAGATGCTGATGATCTCCACGGGACCGTCATGGGCACCGATGCTGTGCGGCACCATGGTGGAGAATTCTGCCGCGTGGCCGGCCTGGACCAGGATGGTCCGCTCCCCCAACTGCAGTCGCGCCGTGCCGGACAGGACGGTGAACCACTCGCGGCCGGGATGGACCCCCATCTGCTCTGCCCCGGACGGACGTTCGGGAGTGATGCGCATTTTCGCCACCGTCACGCCGTGCAAGGTGCGTTCGCTGGACAACAGCCACGTCGTCATTCCACGCATGTGATCGGGCTCCGGCCGGATCACCACGTCCTCCTCTTCGCCCGATTCGACCAGCTGATCAAGCGAGGTGTCGAGCGCCTTGGCGATCGGAACGAGCTGGTCGAGCGCGATCCTCCGGTGCCCGGTTTCGATCCGGCTCAAGGTGGACGGACTGAGATAGCAGCGGGCGGCGAGCGCATCCAGTGACCATCCGCGGGCCAGCCTCAAACCACGGATGCGATGGCGGATCACGGCGTCCAATGCGAGTTCTTGCGTCATAAGCAATATTGTATGCCATTGACGCAGGATGTGCCTACCATGGATACATGGCACAACACTCTCAGCATCAGAATGACGTACACACAAACCACGGCCCCGATCACGGCAACCACCATCACGATCACGGCGATCACGATCAAGGCGGGCTTGCCGAATTACTTGATCTCGATGCCGAAGTCCTTGGTTCCTATCTGGACGAAGTGACCGGGTGGGCCGGGAAGTACGCCCCTGGCACTCCGCGCACCGTCGTCGATATGGGCGCCGGCACGGGAACCGGGAGTCTGGCGTTGGCCCGGCGCTTCAGCGCAGCCAAAGTGATCGCGATCGACAAGTCGGAATCCATGCTCGACCGCATCCGGACGGCGGTGGAAGGCCAAGGACTGACCGACCGCGTAAGCGCCATGCGGGCCGACGTCGATGCCGGCTGGCCGGCGCTGGGTCCGGTCGACGTCGTGTGGGCGTCTTCGTCGCTGCATGAGGTTGCCGATCCTGACAAGGTGCTCCGCGACGTTTACGCGACATTGAAACCCGGCGGCCTGCTGGTCGTCGTCGAGCTGGACACCCTGCCACGCTTCCTGCCCGACGACGTCGGCATCGGCCGGCCGGGCCTGGAGTCCCGGTGCCACGAAGTTTTGGCGGAATCCGGTTGGAACTCGCACCCGAACTGGCGCTCACATCTGGAGCAGGCCGGCTTCGAAATTGCAGCGGAACGCAGCTTCACCGCTGAGGCCGGGCCGGCGTCGTCGGGCAGCAGCCGCTACGCCCAAGCGAATATGCAACATATCCGCAAGGGGGTCGAAGGCAAGCTGGCGGCCGACGATTTGGACACCCTCGACCAGCTCCTGTCCGGGGACTCCGGAGACGGTCTCCTGCGCCGCGCGGACCTGAACCTCCGTGTCACGCGCACCGCGTGGACTGCCCGCCGGCCGTGAATACCAACGCTGGAAGCCGCCCGGGCGCGCGCCGAATCCCCGCATATCGACCCTTAACAACCCAATCGTCCGAATCCACCCTTAGAAGAGAGCCAGACATGAATACCGAACTGACACATGATGTCGCGATTATTGGAGGCGGCGCTGCCGGGCTGAGCGCAGCTGTCACCCTGGCACGCTCCCTCCGTTCCGTCGTCGTCGTGGACGCCGGCGAACCACGCAACGCGCCGTCGGCCGGTGCACATAACGTGCTTGGGCGGGAGGGCATTGCGCCGCTCGAACTGCTTGCTGCCGGCCGGCGCGAGGCCGAACAATATGGTGCGGAGATCCGCAGCGGCCGCGCAGAGTCTGTCCGTGCCAATAATGACGGATTTGAGGTGGACCTCGCCGGCGGCGGCACCCTGAGTGCGCGCCGGCTGCTGCTCGCGACGGGTCTTATCGACGAGCTCCCCGACGTTCCAGGAGTGCGCGAGTTCTGGGGAAAAAGCGTCCTGCACTGCCCGTACTGCCATGGTTGGGAAGTGCGAGGGCAGCGGATTGGCATTCTCGGCACCGGCCCGCTCAATGTCCACCAGGCACTGCTGTTCCGGCAGCTCAGTGACGACGTCACACTCTTCCTCCACACCATGCCGGAGCCGGACGAAGAGACCTGGGAGCAGTTATCCGCCTTGGACATCCAGGTCGTAAACGGCACGGTCGAACGGCTCGGCAGCGCGAACGGTGTGCTGCAGACTGTCGTCCTCGAGGACGGGCATGAGTTCGAGGTGGACGCTGTCGCCGTCGGTCCCCGGTTCATCGCGCGGGCTGACCTGTACGAACAGCTTGGCGGTGCGCTCACGGAACACCCAATGGGAGCGTTCATTGAGGCGGATCCGATGGGACGGACGGAAATTCCGGGAGTGTGGACGGCAGGAAACGTCAACAACCTCTCGGCGATGGTCAGCGTTTCCTCCGGTGCAGGAGTCATGGCCGGCGCCGCCATCAACGCCGATCTCGTGACCGAGGACGCCCGCGCCGCCGTCGAACTCCGGGGCAGTCTCAGCCGAAGGTGACGGAATCTCCTCAGTGTTCCGTTGCGGCGGCCGCGAAACCGGCCATGGATCCGAACTCCCAGTCCGGGCGGACGTCTTGCCCCGGGTCCGGCGTCGCACCCCAACCCGGACGGTCATGGCGACGGTTGATCCATACTCCTGGAAGCCCTGCCTTTGCGCCGGGAACGTGGTCGTGGAAAAGGCTTTGGGCAACGTGCAGCAACTTGAAGCCCTGCTGGTCGGCGTAGTCCTTCAGCACGTCGAAGTTCTTTTGCGCCGGCTTGTAACTGCCGACGTCTTCGGCGGTGATGACGTGGTCAAAGTCCACACCCAATCGCCGGCGGCTGCCTTCGAAACCCGCGCGGTCGACGTTGGAAAGGATAATCAGGTTGAACCGTTCGCTCAACTTCACCAGCGCCTCGTGCGAATCCGGGAATGCGGGCCAGTCCGGGACCGAATTACCCAGGCGTTCTGCGTCGTCGCCGGATACTGCTATCCCGAGCTTAGCTCCAGTTGCGCGGAAAGCTTCCGCCAGAACCACCGGGTATAGGGCTGTGGGATTTTCCCGCTCCATGCGGGCCTCCTCATCCGCATACGCGAGCAGGAGTTCTTCATCGGTCAGGTTCGGATTGGAGGCGCGGCCCCATGGCCCTAACACTGCGGCGATTCCGGCCTCCCAGTCAATCAAGGTGCCGTAGCAGTCGAAGCTGAGAGCGTCGAATTCATCGAACATGTTCACGAGCATTAGACTACCGAGGCATTGCGGCCTGTGGTACAGCTGTGGAATGAATTCTCCGGATCAGCTGGTGGAACACCTCAAACTTAGCGGGCGGATAGAGTCCGGAGCCGTGGCGGAAGCATTCAGCCGCGTGCCGCGGCACATCTTCCTCCCTGGAGTGGATCCCGAGGTGGCCTATTCCGACGAAGCCGTCGTCACTGAAACGGCCGACGACGGTCGCCCGCTCAGTTCGTCGTCGCAACCTGCGATTATGGCAGCCATGCTGGAGCAATTGGCGGTCGAACCGGGCCAGCGTGTGCTGGAGATCGGAGCCGGCACCGGCTATAACGCCGCATTGCTGGCCCGCCTCGTCGGCGACGGCGGAACGGTGACGACCATCGACATCGACCAGAAACTGGTGGACCAGGCGCGGGGAAACCTTGCGGCGGCGGGCTTCCCAGAGGTCTCTGTGGCGTGCGGCGACGGTGCTGACGGCTGGCCGGAGAACGCCCCCTACGACCGCATCATATGCACGGCCGGCGCGCGGGACCTGACACCGTCGTGGACCAATCAGCTGGCCGACGGCGGGCGAATGGTGCTGCCATTGTCGCTGCGGGGTATGCAACTGTCGGTGGGATTCGAGGCAGCGGGAGACCACCTGGCCAGCGTGTCCCTCGTCGACTGTGGATTCATGCCGCTGCGCGGTGCGCTTGCCGGTCCAGATCCAGTACGCTCTTTGGGCAACGAGCCTGGAATCCTCCTCCAGTTCGAGGGCGACCGGGTCATCGACGCCGACCTGTTGTACTCCGCCTTGCATGAGCCCGGCGACATCGTTCCCATCGGCGTCACCTTGTCGCCCGGGGAAATCCGGGGCGGTCTGGGAGTCTGGCTGGTGCTGCACGAGCCGGATACCGGTCAGCTCTCGGCGCTGGGCACCGCCGTCGAACGCGGACTCGTACCTGCCGTGATCGCATTTCCGGGGATGGCGCTGACCACGGTACTCATCGGCAGGAACGGACTGGCCGCACTCGTCCCACAGCATGGCGCCGGCACCAACGCTGGCGGGATCGCCGTGCGTACCTTCGGCCGGGATGCGGACGACGCCGGAGCCCGGCTGGCTGCCCGGGTGCGGGAATGGGACGTCCGGGGCCGGCCCTCAACCGCCGACCTCCGCATCCGGGCGTATCCGCACGGCACGCGTACCGGCGATGCGGCGTTCATCATAGAAAAGCGCTTTACCAAGTTCCTGCTTGATTGGAACGCGCTGTAGCCGTCGGTAATTTCGATGCCAGTGGGTCTGGAATCTGCGGTCTTTAGTTGCCTATAGTCGGAGGATGACGGTCACTGATTGGCTTCTTGACTCCGATCCTGCCATCCGCTGGCAGGTGATGCGCGATCTCACCAATGAGCCCGAAGAGGTGGCCGCCGCAGAGCGGGCACGGATCGCGAACGAGGGTTGGGGTGCCCGTCTGCTGGCGCTTCAGGACGACGACGGCCAGTGGGCCGGCGGAACGTATTTCCCTCCGCTGACTGAGGAGCCGAAGGACCAACCATGGACGGCGACAGCCTGGACGTTGCAGCTGCTTCGCCAGATCGGAGTGGATCCCTCCAATGAGCGGGTGCGCTCCGCGGTTGCCCTTGTCCGCAAGGGGAGCCGGTGGGAGTACGACGGTTCAGCCTTTTTCGATGGCGAGGTCGAGCCATGCATTAACGGCATGACGGTAGCGATCGGTTCTTACTTCGGTGAGGATGTGCATGGCCTCGTCGACAGGCTGCTGTCCGAGCAACTCGAAGACGGCGGCTGGAACTGCGAGGCCGAAAACGGGTCGATCCGGTCATCCTTCAACTCCACGATCGCTGTGCTTGAGGGACTGCTGGAATTCGAACAGGTGGCGGGCGGCTCGCCGGAGGTCATGGCCGCACGCGAGCGGGCGCAGGAATATCTCCTCGACCGGCATCTGATGCGCAGGCTCTCGACCGGCGAGGTCCCGAAAGAGGGCTGGCTTGAGTTCTCCTTCCCGACCCGCTGGCACTACGACGTGCTTCGGGCGCTCGATTATCTGCGCTCAGCCGGGGCCGTGCCCGACGAACGTGCGAAGGAAGCCATCGAACTCGTTGAGAGCAAGCGCGGCGCCGACGGCCGGTGGCTGCTTGAGAACACCCATCGCGGTGCCGTGCACTTCGAACTGGAGGAAGGCGAAGGCAAACCCAGCCGTTGGAACACCCTCCGTGCGCTGCGGGTCCTCGACTGGTACCGGGGCTGAGCCTCGACGACGACGGCAGCCTATTACGCCTCGGCAGCCGCTGACGCGAGAAGCCGGGCGAGCTCGGCAGGCTTGCTGATCATGGGCCAGTGACCGGAATCGATGTCTGCGAAGGCAAGCTCCTTGACCTTGGCGAGTTCAGCCACTTCACCGGCGTCGATCCACTCCTGAGCCTGGGCGGGAGTAAATTCGGGGCACACGAGCACGACCGGGACGTCAAAACGTCGCTCGTCCGCGAATTTAACCACGCCCTTCGTCACCCCTGCAGGAACGGGGATCGCAGCAGATGCGAAGCGCTCTTTGACCTCATCGTCGAGGTCGGATGAGTCGGGCCCCTCGAATGGCGCCCACCCGGGGAAGGGCATGACGCCGTCGTTCGTCTCAAAGAAATCGGCGTAAGTCTCGCCGTCGACGGAGGGGAAACCGCCAATGAGGGCGACCTTGGCCACCTTTTCCGGTCGTGCATCGGCGGCCAGCCACGCCAGTGTGCATGCGGCGGAATGTCCCACCACCATGGGCCTTCCGGGCGTCGAGTCCACGGCGGCGAGCACCGCCGCCACCTGGTCATCGAGCGTGGCGGACGAAGACCCACCCCCCTGCCCCGGAAGGCTGACCGGTATGGGCTTGTGGCCGGCTGCTTCCAACCCCGGCACGACGTCGTTCCATGCAGATTCATCGAGCCACAAGCCGGCAATGAGCAGAATGTCCATGATTGGGTCTCTTTCTCCAGTGAAGTGGGGTCACGTCCGGCGTAGCGCCTGTACTCCATTCTTCACTAAGGACCACGCGGACGTTGGCTCACGCTACGGGGTCCGTAAGGATTTCAGCAAGCAACCGCCTCTGGGCACCTTCAGGGTCGGGGCTTGATAGACCGGCCATCGTGACGAGCGCTTTCCACAAGGCCCAGCCGCGGGCACGGCGCCAGACGTCGTCGGGCAGGCCAACAGCTTTACGGAAGATCTGTCGTTCGTCGCCGGTGAAGTAGGTCCATGCCATGACCAGATCACAGGCTGGATCGCCGACGCCGCAGGTGCCGAAGTCAATGAGCGCGGAGAGCCGTCCGTTTTGGACCAGGATATTGCCGACGGCGACATCACCGTGGAACCATACCGGATCCTGATGCCAGGCTGAAGCGGTCGCATCGACCCAAATTTTCCGGCAAGCGGCCACATCGACGTCGTCGGACAACTTGGCGAGGGCATCCTGAACTTCGTCACTGTAGACGCTTGGATGGCAGCCCCTGAAGAAGGAATGCCTACCCGCCGCCGGTCCTTCATCAGTCCGGATAGCGCGGAGTGCGGCGAGTGTATTTCCGAGTTCTTCGGCCAGAGCTGAACGGTCGGAGACCGGGCGCGATTCGACGGTGTCTCCCGGCAGCCAGCGTCGCACCGACCAAGGGAAGGGATAATCCGGTCCCGGCCTGCCTGTGGAGACAGGGACCGGGACGGCGAGCGGAAGCTGAGCGGCAAGGAACGGCAGGACCCGGTCTTCCTTTTCGACGCCGGCCACGTAGCCTTCGGCGCTGGGCAACCTAACGGTGAGTTCTTCACCCAGGCGGAAGGTCCGGTTGTCCCACCCCTGCTGCGCGACCGGCTCTACGGGGAGGTGGTTCCACTGCGGGAACTGTTCGGAGATCAGGCGGCGGACAAGTTCGGTGCTGATTTCCATATCGTCAACAGTAGAAGGTTCCGTCCACCAACCATCGGCTGGCTGCGATGTAGGCCATGGGGGCAATCCACGCTCCTACGACCCACGGCCACGGATGACGGGCAAGCGCACCGACGCCCGCCCCGGCGAGGACGGCTGCCGTCGCCGCCAGTGCCGGAATGATGAGCGTGGACAATTGTCCCGGTGCGCATAAGGGGATGAGCAGCCATACCGTGGGACCACCCAGCGGGATCGCTCCTTGGGAGAACAACGTCAGCAGCGCCGGCAGCCACAACCCAATGAGCGCGAGCACTGACCACGCGATGGTGGCGCGTGCCGAACTTCGCGGCCAAAGCCGCAGGCGGACGCGATGGGCAATGAGCGGCAATAGGAACAATGATGCGACGACTCCGATTAGCGGAACGCTGAAGCCCAGCAGGACGGGAGCGGCCAGCAACGCGATGCTGCCACCTGTTCGGTTTGGTGAGGACGGTGTGCTCATCGAGGACTGCGGCTGATTATTCAGGCGACGTCGTAGCGCAGCCACATCATGCCGTTTCCGAAACGGCGGTGCTCACGCAGGACTAAAGGAACCTTGGACCTGGGGTAGTAAGCCTTGCCGGAACCGATGATGATCGGGACGACCATAACCTGGATCTCGTCGACGAGGTCCACGCGGAATGCGTGGGCGGCCAGATTCGGGCCGGCGATGTTGATGTCGGCCGTGGCTCGGTCCTTCAACTGCCGGACCTCATCGGCGTCGAACTCACGACGAAGCTCCGTTTGCCGTGTCCACACTTCGGGCAGGGTGCTGGAGTATACGATCTTGTCCGCTGCCTGCCAGACGCGTGCGAAGTTCGCGGATTCGGGCGACTGGGCGGCAGCGGCCGGGTCGTTCTCCCAGACATGCATCAACTCATACATCCTGCGCCCATAGAGGTAGGTGCCCACGGATTCTTCCTGGTGATTCAGGAAGGCCAGCACCTCCTCGTCCGGCACAGCCCAGTCGAAGCTCCCCGACTCATCGGCAATGTAACCGTCGAGGGAACTGATAATCATGTAGATCAGCCGGCTCATCTGAGGTCCTTTTTTGAAGAAATCCACATCCCGTTCAGACGATCATCCCACCACTTGGCTGTGGGATGTACTGATCAGGCGAAGTTGAATACGGGAGGGAAGACCACGACGACGACGGCGGCCCAGGCACCGTAGACCGGCAGGTACCGCGTCTGCCAACCGGGAACCATAATGCGCATGGATATAGTGTGACCATGCCCCGCTTGATAGCGCCTGCTGAAAGGCTGTACGCAGCGTGGTCCGAGGCGCACGAGGAGTGGGGCCCCGGTCTCCATGAAGACGGTTTTGGTCTCCTGCCGAACGATGACGTCAGCTCGCCAGCAGGGTTTGCGGCGTGGATTGGACGGCTCTCCGAAGAGTCGGAGCATTGCACGCACCGATGGATCGTCGAAGGCGGCCAAGTACTCGGCGGCATCGCGTTGCGGCACCATTCCATCGACGTCGTGCAACCGTCCGGCCACATTGGCTACGGCATCCGGCCCTCCGCGCGGGGGCGTGGGTTGGCAACCTGGGCACTCGGGCAGATCCTCGACGAGGCTCGCACACTCGGCATGAACCGCGTACTGGTTGTCTGCCAAGCCGGCAACGCCGTCTCGGCAAAGACGATAGAGCGCCGGGGTGGCATCTGCGAAGATGCACCCGACAACGCTCCCGTGTGGCGCTACTGGATCAACGTGTTGGATCGGGCCTGTGATCCGCTGTCATAAGTGATAGTGCCGGTCATTACGCTGCATCTCCGGCGGGTTGAGGTGGCGGAAGAAGCGACGCGGCTGTGGTGGTGATAGTTCCCAGGGCGGACGCAACCATCGGATGGTCCCGGCCGCCGAGACGGGTTGCCGCGAGGATACGGCGGGCCGGTGCGGGTTCGCCGCGCAGAGGGATGCGTGTGACTGGCCATTCTTCGTGCAACCGCGCGAGTCGTGGGACGAGCATGACACCGAATTCATGTGCCACCAGCGCGGTTCCGGTATCCCATTCATCGGCATGGTGAGCGATATTGGGGGTGAATCCGGCCGCCATGCACGCCGTAACCACCAGGTGGTGGTACGCGCTGCCCGGCCGTCCCACGATCCACGGTTCGTCGGCGGCGTCAGCCAAAGTGGCGGTGGCCCGGCTGGCCAGGCGATGCTCGTCAGGAACGATCAGGTCGAGTGGGTCATCAAGAAGCGGCCGTTGATCAAACCTGCTATCGGACGACGGCGGGGTCTGGGCCGTGGCGGTCAATAGTGCGAGATCGGCATCGCCGGCCAACAGCAGGTCAAAGCACCTCCCTGGTTCGGCTTCGATCACCCGTACGCTGAGTTGAGGGTAGCGGTCCCGCAGCGCCGCTGCAGCGGGAGGAAGCAGGTGCGTGGCCGCAGTGGAGAAGCCACACAACGTGAAGGATCCGCCGGGTTCATCGACGGCGGCAGCCAGTTCAGCCTTTGCGCGCTCGACTTGCGCATACAGCACGTCTGCATGGCGGAGCACCGTTCTTGCCGCGGCGGTCAGCCGGATGCCCCGGCCCGATTGAGACAACAACTCGACCCCCAGGTCGGCGGCGAGCTGACGCAACTGGTGCGAAACGGCTGACGGCGTGTAATGCAGTGCCGCCGCCGCAGCGGTCACCGTGCCGTGATGAGCAACCATCTGCAGCACCCGCAACTTCGAATCGATCATGCAAGAATATTACACAATAGTGTGCGGTATTGTTTGCTTCTCTTCAGTAATCATCACTGCCAAGCTGAAGCCATGTCCCTCAACTTTTCCGTTGCCGCCGATGACAGGCGCGCTCTCCGCCCCCAAGTGATTCACGGCTCCAAGGCCGAGGCGCGGACGGCGGTATACCTGCTCCTGGTGCTGACGGCGGGTGCTTATCTGCCCACTCCTCTCTACCCGGCCTACCAGCAGGCCTTCGGATTTACCGACCTGACGATGGTGCTGATCTATGCGACCTTCGCGCTGGTCAGCGCCCCCGCACTCCTGCTCTTCGGGCCGGCCTCGGATGTGCTCGGACGGCGGTCCGTTCTGAGGGTCAGCCTGCTGTTGGCCGGACTCGGCTCACTCTGCTTCCTGATCGCCGACGGACCAGCGCTGCTGCTGGTTGGCCGTGCGGCGCAAGGCCTGGCCCTGGGCGCGGCGACTGGACCCGCAACCGCATTGATCATAGAGAGCAGGACCGAACAGAAACGGCTCTGGGCGTCGGTCCTAGCCACCATGGCCTTTGTGGCCGGGACCGCAGCAGGCCCGTTGGCCGCCGGGGTATTGGCACAGTACGCACCTGCGCCGCAATTGCTGCCCTATCTGATTCACGTGGCCCTGCTGGCAGTCGGGTGGCGCCGCGTTTCCACACTGACTTCTGCGCCCACCCAACGTTTACGGCAGTGGCGGCCGACCCGACCACAAGTTCCAGATGGAATGCGACAACGGTTCGCCGTCGCTGCGGCCACGGGCTTTCTCGCCTGGACCGTCGCCGGGATCTTCCTGGCGACCATTCCCACGATCCTCACCCGGGTAACCGGAATAACGAACCTGGCGATCACCGGCGGCATCGTCGCCGCAATGTTGACCTGCTCCATGCTCGTCCAGCCCCTCGTGCTGCGGCTCAGCTCCCGTCTCGCACAGCTCATGGGTCTCGCAGCGCTGCTGGCCAGTCTCGTCATCCTCATACTGACTGTTGGCAGTTCACCTGTGGCGACGATGCTCGCGGCCGTGGCAGCCGGAATCGGACACGGACTTGCCTACGGCAGCGCCACGGCCACCGTGGATGCAGCCACTCCTGCCCACAACCGTGGAGGAGTTAACGCCGCCCTGTATCTCGCGTTTTACCTCGGTGCCGGAGCCCCTGCAGTCGCCGTCGGATTGCTGACTATTTGGCAGCCCCTCACCCTGGCGGTCTCGTGGCTCAGCGCAGCCACCGCCGTACTCGTACCCCTCATCGGAGCAGCAATTCTGTTTACAACCCGAACTCCGCCGCGGCCAATAGCAGAAGCATCACTCGTCCAGCCGCAGATTGGCACCGGTACGAATTTCCCACCGCGGACCGCATCAGAAGTTATCCGCAAAGTAGATGGAGATGAATCATGGCAGGAAACGCATCGTTTGGACGCGTGAGCACCCAAGCTGGAGCAAAGGCATTTCTGGCGGTACGGAGCATGGAACATGACCGGGAAAGGGAAACCCGTCTCCGGTCGCTGCAGACCAGGCGGCAACTCCGGGAGCGCATGCGCTCGTGGTGGAAGGACCGCTAACAGTTCATCGTCAGGTGGCAGCGAGCAGGCGCTCGACGCGGGGTTTGACCTCGGTGGCCAGCAGGGTGAGGGACTCGAGGAAGTGCTCATGGGGCAGGCCACCGATATCCATCTGCAGGAAGTGGCGCATGTGACCCATGTAGCCGTGCAGGTGCACGATGCGGTCGGCAACCTCGTCCGGGTCACCGATGTAGTAGGCGCCGGGAGCTTCTGCCTGGGCCAGGTAGGCGCGCTTGTCCGGGGCGGGCCAACCCCGCAGCCGGCCCATCTCGACGTTAAGGTTGTGCCATCCGGGGTAGAACCGCTCGAGGGCCTCCTTCTTGCTGGGTGCGACCAGTCCGAGGGCTGCGACGGAAACTTTGGTGCTTTCAGGAGCGTGGCCGGCCTGCGCTGCGGACTTGCGATAGAGCTCGGCCAACGGGGCGAAGCGCTGGGGCGCTCCGCCTATAATCCCGTATGAAACCGGGAGCCCCAGCTGCCCGGCCCGGGCCGAGGACCCTGCGTTGCCTCCAGTTGCGAGCCAGATCGGCAACCTCCCTTTCACCGGGCGGGGCACAATGGCCAGTCCCGGGATGTCTGGGCGCCGCGCTCCCTGCCAAGTCACTTCTTCGGAGGTGCTGTTGTTGATGGTCATTAGCAGGTCGAGTTTGTTGGCGTAGAGCTCGTCGTAGTCCGCCAAGTCGTGACCGAACAAGGGGAACGTCTCCACGGAGGAACCGCGTCCGGCTGTAATCTCCACGCGGCCGCCACCAGAGATCGCATCAGCGGTGGCGAACTGTTGGTAAATCCGGACAGGATCGTCGGTGCTAATGATGCTGGCAGCACTGCCGAGGGTGATCTGGTTGGTGGTGGCGGCCGCAGCAGCAATCAGCGCGCCGGGGGAGGATGCGGGCATGCTCCCGGTGTGGTGCTCGCCAACACCGAAGTAGTCCAGGCCAGCGGTGTCGGCATGCACAATGGCCTGGTGCAGGTTGCCGATAGCCTCGGCGGTGGAGCGAGGGGTGCCGTCGGAATCCAGCGGTGTGTCACCGAAGCTGTAAGCGCCTATTTCCATGATGTCTCCAGGGTCTGTGTGGTGGGGTTCGACGAGTGGCCGGTTTTCAGGCGTACGTCGGGTGGATGGCCGCATTGAGGAGTTCATGGAGTTGTTCAGCGGTGTGGGTTCCGTTGAAGATCTCCGTGCCGGGCTGAAATGCCCGCCCGGCGGCGAGAGGGCCGGCGTCGACCGGGTCGTAGCCTAGTCGATCGATAAATGACTCGACCAACCGTTTGGACTGCTCGTGATCGCCCGCCAGGGCCAGCGCTCTGCGACCGGGGGTGCCGCGCACCTGGTCGTCTTCTTCGAGTTCGTGGTACCCAATGTGGTTGAGCGTTTTGATCACTGCTGATCCTGCGAGGAAGTCCTGAATGATTTCGCTGCTGGTGCGATGCTCATTCTCGAAGCCATCGACTTCGCCGTCAGTGGGTGCCCAGTAGTTCATGACATCGATGACGGTCTTGCCGGTCAATATCCCAGGATTCAGGCTGCGGTATTTGTGCAAGGGGACCGGACAACGACCAGGTCCGCCGCAGTGACTTCGGCGGAATCGACGGCCGCAGCGCCCGGTGTGACGATCTCGACGAGCATACTGATCTCTTCGGCGGGTTTGGCCGTAGCGATCTTGACTGCGTAGCCGGCCTGCAATGCCTGACGGGCCACGGCGGCTCCGACGCGTCCAGCGCCGAGGATCCCTATGGTCCGGGTGGATGTGGCTGGCGTGCTCATGCGTGGGTTTCCTTAGCTCAAACTATGTTGTGAAACAGACTATATGCTGAACAGACTATCTGCGCAAATGCGTACTTGCGGTAGGATGGGCGCATGAGTGAAAGCGTGCAAGCCCTGCGGAATGGTCCCGTTGCCACCGCGCCCGGAGACTTGGGCTGGCATTTGGGTATGGTGTTGCGCGGCTATCAGTCCCGCTTCGAAGTCGCCGTCGAAGGCATACCGGCTGGAATCCGCGGTTTCCAGATACTCTCCACCGTCATACACCGCGATCCGCCCAACCAGCAGGCGCTGGGAGCCCATCTGGCCATCGACCGGACCGTCCTGACCTACCTGCTGGACACCCTCGTGGACGCCGGAGTCGTCGAACGCGTCCCGGCCCCTTCGGACCGCCGGGCACGCAAAATCGTGGCCACCGACAACGGCCGGGAAACGCTGGCCCGGTACGAGGAACGCGTGGCCGCTGCCGAATCCGGGCTCTTGTCGGGACTCGAGACATCCGAAGCGGACACGCTGGCCGCACTGATCGGCCGCCTGGCAATGGACGTCCACCGCTCACAGCCAGGATCCAGCCCCTGCGAAGCCATGGACCACTTGCCGTAAAAGTCTCGATTGCGTCCAAATCGTGCAACGCTGGGTGCATGGATCTGGAAGTATCGCCCGCGCTCACGATTCCGGCGTCGGAACTCGACTGGCGGTTCTCGCGTTCGTCCGGACCTGGTGGCCAGCACGTCAATACCTCGAACACCCGCGTCGAGCTCTCCTGGAACGTCGCCGGCTCTGTGGCGCTTTCGGAGAGTCAACGGTTGATGCTGGTTAGGCGTCTCAGACGACATCTCATCGCCGGCGTGATCACCGTGACTGCCTCGGAGCGGCGCTCCCAGCTGCGCAATCGCGAGATCGCCCGGACGAAGCTCGCCGATCTCGTGGCAAGGGGCCTGGCTCCCGAAGCTGCCCGCCGCCGGGCGACCAAACCAACCCGGGGATCAATCCGCCGGCGCCTCGCCGCAAAAGAACAGCGGGCGGCAACGAAACGGCAACGAAAACGGCCGTCCGCCGAATAGTCCGCATATCTTCAGGAAATTGACCGCGGTGGTTACTTTCCCGAAATCCTCTTGCGACGATGGGGCTTAGCTCGTGGATGGCGGCTCTTCATCGGTGTCGGCGATGCTGTCGCGGAGTGGGGAGCCCTTGACGAAGAATTGGTTGCCGCCCATTTCGCCAGACAACAGGGGCATCGCCTCTGCGATGGCGGCGCGGACTGATTCAAGGTGCAGTGAATTCTGATGCGCCTCGGCGGAAGTCCACAACTCGGCGACAAACACGGTGTCCGGTTCGTGGTCGTTCACGCCGACCTCATAAAGCAGGCAGCCGGCTTCATTCATCTGTTCGTTGCGGCGAGTCAGGATCGCAACCACTTCAGCACGCATTCCAGGCTTGACGCCGAGTGTTCCAATATTGGCGAAGGTCATATTAGGACTTTAGAGGAAGGATTGCGCGAGCTTTCGCTCCGGACGCTTGCGCGGTAGATTCCAACTAGCGGCCCTTCCTGTTCACGTGGCCGCATCCGAAGCAGGACGGAGCGGTGTTCATGTCAGCGTCTATTCAACCGGGCGAGCAGCCACAGGGGTCGCTGATTCCGGCCGACCTGCTCTGCGACCGGCACGATCCGTCGGCCAGCGCCTTCACCATTGTTAGTGCCGACCTCGACGCCACTCCCCTGACCTACGCCTGGCTGCAGGACCGGTCCGAGCAGGCAGCGGCCGCGTTTGCCGCGCTCGGTGTGAAACCAGGTGACCGGGTCGCAACGTTGATGGGCAAAAGCGCGGATCTCGTCGTCGTACTGCTAGGGCTGTGGCGGCTGGGTGCGGTTCATGTGCCGCTGTTCACCGCGTTTGCCCCGCCGGCCATCAAGATCCGGCTCGAGCGCAGCGGTACGGCCCTCGTCGTCGTCGATGCCGGGCAGCGGAACAAGCTCGTGGACGATGGGCTCGCGGATGAACTAGGCCTGCGGCTGGTGGTTGCCGGCGGCGACACCGAACCGGCCGAGGGCGAACTGGCGCTGAATCCGTTGCTGGACTCGCATGGCCCGGGCTTCCCCGCGGTGTCGCGGACGCTCGCCGACCCGCTGGTGGAAATTTTCACCTCGGGCACCACCGGCGCTCCCAAGGGCGTCGTCGTACCGGTCGGAGCGTTGGTCGCGTTCGAGGCCTATCTGCACTACGGACTGGATGTGCACGGGGACGATGTGTTCTGGAATGCGGCCGATCCGGGCTGGGCGTACGGCCTCTATTACGGCATTCTCGGACCCCTCTACGCCGGCCGGACCAGCCTGCTGCTGACCACCGGGTTCAACGCCGACCTCGCGTGGCAGGTGCTGGAGAAGTTCCAGATCACTAATTTCGCGGCGGCGCCCACCATTTTCCGGTCCATGCGGGCAGCACGGCCCGACGGCGTTCCAGGGCTTGCGCTGCGGGTTGCCTCCAGTGCCGGCGAACCGCTCGACGCCGCCACGATCGACTGGGCGCGCGGGCATCTGGGCACGGTGATCCGTGACCACTACGGCCAGACCGAGATGGGCATGTGCATCATCAACGGCTGGCATGAGGAGGTCAGGACCGAGCTCAAGCCCGGCTCAATGGGCAAGCCGATGCCCGGTTACACCGCTGCCGCGCTGGAAATGGAATCGGACGAGGTCGCCGCGTCCGGAACAACGGGACGAGTGGCCATCGACGTGCCGGCGAGCCCGCTGATGTGGTTCCCCGGCTACACCAGCGACGAAACGAAAACGGCCGAGCGTTACAGCGCGGACGGCCGCTGGTACATCACTGGAGACAGCGGTCGGGTCGACGACGACGGCTCCTTCTTCTTCTCGGCGCGCGACGACGATGTGGTCATCATGGCCGGCTACCGGATCGGCCCGTTCGAGGTCGAGTCGGTGATGTCCACCCATCCGGCGGTGGGCGAAGTCGCCGTCATCGGCGTTCCAGACGAACTGCGCGGCGAGCGGCTCGAGGCGTGCGTGGTGCTGAAGGACCCGTCGCTGGGGACACCTGAACTGGTGACTGAACTGCAGCGACTGGTCAAGCAGCAGTATGCGGCACACGCCTATCCTCGCGATGTGCATTTCGTGAGCGAACTCCCCAAAACCCCAAGCGGCAAGGTTCAACGTTTCATCCTCCGCCAGGAGTACAGCGCGTGAGCGCCCGCTTCGAGGAGCTGGATTGGCGACGGACCAGGCTCGGCGAGATCAGCCTCCGACGCCGGTGGGACCCAACCTTCGACAAGGACGTTTTCGAGGTCAAGCTTGACGACGACTTCCTGATGTCCAGCCTGTTCACCGTCGCCGAGATCGAACTTGCCCGGCTGGGACTGGCGGAAGTTGCGGCAGCTGACCTCGACGTCGTCGTCGGCGGGCTTGGTCTGGGTTACACCGCACAAACCGTTCTGGAATCAGACCGGGTGCAGTCGCTGCTCGTCGTCGAGGCGCTCGGCGAGGTGGTTGAGTGGCATCAGAGCGGGCTGATCCCGCTCGGCAAATCACTGACAGCGGACCCCCGCTGCCGCTATGTCCACGGTGACTTTTTCGCGATGGCGGGATCGCCGTCGGGCCTTGATCCGGACAACCCGCACCGGCGGTTCCACGCGATTATTGTCGACATCGATCACTCACCGCGGCACCTTCTGCATCCCAGCCACGCGCCGTTCTATGAGCCGGATGGGATGCGCCGCCTGAGGGAACATCTGCACAGCGGCGGCGTCTTCGCGCTGTGGTCGAACGATCCGCCCGACGATGAGTACACGACGGCACTCGGCGCGGTGTTCGACGACGTCAAGGCCACAGTCGTCAGCTTCGCCAATCCGCTGCAGGGCCGGGACGCGACCAATACCGTCTATACCGGCAGGAGGGTAACGACATCGTGATGGATGAACTTGTCCGGCCCTCTCGGCATTTTGGTTACCCGGTAGTAACCTGAGGATATAACCAAGGTCCGCTGGGCCACGGCGGACCCGTGTCGAGGGGGACGCCATGAGCACCGGAACCGAGCAGCAGCCTTCTGAATCCGTCAGCGACAATGCCGCTGCGCCTGCCGGCAACGGCAGTTCCACCCACGTCAGCGAGCGCACCGCCAGGGAAACCGCCGAGGCCGCACGCGAGACTGAATGGACGCGGCCAAGCTTCGCCAAAGGCCTCTATTTGGGCGATTTCAATCTCGGCTTGATCCATCCGCACCCCTCCCCCACGCCCAGCGAAAAGTCCGAGGGCGAAGCGTTCCTCGCTGATCTGGAAGCCTATGCGCGGTCCCTCGAGGGCGGCCGGATTGAGCGCGATGCAAAGATCCCGGACGAGTATCTCCGCGGTTTTGCGGACCTCGGCGTCTTCGGCATGAAAATCCCGAAGGAGTACGGCGGGCTCGGCCTGTCGCTGACCTACTACGGCCGCGCACTCATGCTGCTCAGCTCCATTCATCCGAGCATCGGCGCCCTCGTCTCGGCGCACCAGTCCCTCGGCGTTCCCGAACCGGTGAAAGTCTTCGGCACAACGGAGCAGAAACAGGAATACCTGCCACGCTGCGCCGCCGGTGCGATCACCGCCTTCCTGCTCACCGAGCCCGACGTCGGTTCCGACCCTGCGCGGATGAACGCCACCGCGACCCTCAGCGAGGAGGGCTCTTCATACCTTATTAACGGCAGCAAACTCTGGACCACCAACGGCGTGATCGCGGAGCTCGTAGTCGTAATGGCCAAAGTTCCCCCGCACGACGGCGACAAGGGCGGCATCTCCGCGTTCGTCGTCGAGGCGGACGCACCCGGGATGACGGTGGAGAACCGGAACTCCTTCATGGGGTTGAGGGGGATCGAAAACGGTGTCACCCGGTTCAACGACGTTAGAGTGCCCGTCGCCAACAGGCTTGGGAAGGAAGGGCAGGGCCTGAAGATCGCCCTGACCACGCTGAACACCGGCCGGTTGTCCATTCCAGCGATGTGCGCGTCCGCCGGAAAATGGTCGTTGAAGATCTCCCGCGAATGGTCCAACGCCAGGGTGCAGTGGGGCCGGCCGGTGGGCAAACATGAGGCGGTCGGGAAGAAAATCGCGTTCATCGGAGCGACGGCGTTTGCCCTGGAAGCAGTCTTCGAACTCTCCGCCGGGCTCGCCGACAGCGGCATGAAAGACGTCCGGATCGAGGCCGCGCTGGCCAAGCTCTGGTCCAGCGAAATGGCCTATCGGATTGCGGACGAGCTGGTCCAGATCCGTGGCGGCCGTGGCTACGAAACGGCGGCATCGCTGTCAGCCCGGGGCGAGCGGGCTGTTCCGGCCGAGCAGCAGTTGCGGGACCTGCGCATCAACCGGATTTTCGAAGGCTCCACCGAGATCATGCATCTGCTGATTGCCCGCGAGGCGGTCGACGCGCACCTCGCCGCCGCCGGTGACCTTGCCTCGGTCGAGGCGGATCTGAACGCGAAGATCAAAGCGGCCGCCGGAGCCAGCGGGTTCTATGCACGCTGGCTGCCACGCCTGCTGACCGGGCAGGGCATGAACCCGGCCTCCTACAACGAGTTCGGCCAGCTCGCACGCCACTTGCGGTTCGCTGAGCGCGCATCCCGAAAGCTCGCACGCCATACGTTCATGGGGATGGGCCGTTGGCAGGCAAAGCTCGAGCACCAGCAGGTGTTCCTGGGGCGGATCGTGGATATCGGTGCGGAATTGTTTGCCATGTCGGCGGCGTGCATCCGGGCGGAGCAGCTCAGGTCAGAGGACCCGGCCCAAGGCAAAAGCGCCTACGAACTGGCTGACGCCTTTTGCCTGCAGTCCCGGGAACGCATCCGGCAGTTGTTCACGGACCTGTGGCGGAACAGCGATGGGCCGGACCGGAAGCTCTCCAACCGGATCCTGGAGGGCAACTACAACTGGCTGGAAGGCGGCATCCTGGACCCGTCCGAAGGCACCGGTCCCTGGATCACCGAGCCGGTCTCCGGACCATCAAACACGGAGAACCTGCACCGGAAATACCGTTAACGTGGAGCTATGAGTTCACTCGTTCGCTGGTCCAACGCCATCGCCGTCGCGGCCATGGCCGTCATCGTCGTCTTTATCTATGGGCAGGAGGGCAACTGGGCTTCAGCGGTGATTGCCGCCGTCGCACTTCTGGTTATCGCCTGGCTGCTGAGCCCGCTCTTTGGCCGCAAGGGTGAAGCGTGGGCGGAGCTGAGGGACATGCCGGCGGCGTCGCGTGGCGTAGTGATTTTCTGGCGGCCCGGATGCGTGTTCTGTATCCGGATGAAGACCTTGCTCGGATCGACCGGAAGGAAGGCGCATTGGGTGAATATTTGGCGCGATGCCGACGCCGCGGCGTTCGTCCGCGAGCACAACAATGGCAACGAAACCGTGCCAACTGTGATCCTCGATGGCGTTGTTCACACCAATCCGGAGCCAACGGTCGTCCGCCGGGAACTGGTGAAACCGTAGCGGTGGAAATGCAGGATTATGCATAAACGGGAATAACATTGCGTCGTTGATGGTTGACATAACTGTAGCCATCAACGAAAGGGGTCAGCCATCTCATTAGCTGAAAATATCCGTCAGGAACCGATCAATTCCCTCCCCAAACGTATTCGCAGTCTTGGCGCCCTCAACCGGGGCGATGAAGTCGAGGTCCGAAGAGGCGCCCGCGTTTACTACCGCGGCCAGGTTGCAGATACCGCGCCCGGCCTCGGCACCGTCTGGATCCGCCAAGCCGCGGATGGAACCCGCCGCGCATTGAACCAGGACGACTTCACCTTCTGGAAAACGTCCGCTCACTGATAATCCCCGGAGCAGTTCGGTCTCGCATAAATTCCCCACGAAACCGGCTGCCCCTCAGTATACTTTGGGTATACTGATTTTATGGCTATGACCACAATCAAGGTTTCGTCAACCGTTCGCGACCGCCTCAACGAGGAGGCCCGCCGCGGCGGCGTACCCGTCAACAGCGTTCTGGAGACCTTGCTGGCTGAACATTCCCGGCGACTGCGTTTCGAGCAAATGCGTAAAGCCTTTGCGGCGACAAGCGACGACGACTGGGCTTCCTGCCAGGACGAAACCTCCGACGCGGCACGCATCGAAGCCCCTTGGCCCAAACATTAATGGAACTTCATTGCGGCGAGGTCTGCTGGGCCGTCCTTGACCCAGTCCAAGGCCGCGAACAGTCGGGGCGGCGGCCGGTGCTCATAGTTGCCTCCGAGGAGTATCTGGAAACCGTCACTGCCTTGGCCATGGTCCTACCGGTCACTACCGTGAGACGGAACTGGCCGAACCACGTTAAGTTGGCGGGTCCCACCGGGCTGGAGTCGGATAGTTGGGCGATGACGGAACAACTGATGACCGTCACCAGGAGCCGGCTGGTGAGGCCGTCCGGACACGTTCTGCCCGAAACGATGGCGGCTGTGCGCATGTACCTCGCCGACTTCCTCGGTTTCCCTGCGGCCGGCCGTTAAACCGCCAAGCGTTCAACGGAAGTCACGCTTGGCGGGCGAGGTGATCTGACTACGGCCAGAGCAGGTCTTTACTCCACGTCCTGTGTCCATCGTTGCGGCTGTAACGCAGTCTAATATGGCGGCGGTCAGGGTCCGCCTGCCAGAACTCCACAGTCTGCGCCGTGACCTTGTAAACAGTCCAGGACGGCGAACCGGTTTCCGGGTCAACATCGAATTGTTCGCGGGCGCCGGCAGCCGCAGCGTCGAGGAACTCCCCACTCTGCAAAACCTCGCTCTGCCGACCGGCGAGAACCAAAGCTTTGGCGACCGGATTACGACGCTTGAAGTCCTGATCGTTCTCCACGGGCGAACCCACGTGCACGCGGCCCCTGATTCTGATCTGGCGCCCTACCGCGGGCCAAAAGAACGTCAGCGCCGCCGTCGGATTGCCCTGCAGTTGCTGGCCCTTGGGACTCGTGCTGCTGCTGGCAAAGCACCAGCACCCGTCACTGACATCTTTGAGGATCACAATCCGCGCGTCCGGCATACCGTCGGCCCCCATGGTGGCTACATTGACCGCGTGCGGAGCCAGAACTCCGGCGTCGACGGCGGCGCCCAACCACTGCAGGAATAACTCCACAGGTTCGTCCGGAGTTTGCTCCGGATCGAATTCCGGCATCTGTTCCGGGAAGACGTCTACGTCGCGCAACAGTTGCCGCAGCCGGCCGGATTCTCCCATGGCCACATCTTAGCGGCGGTGGCATAGCGGCGGAATGATAAGCGCGTGCGTTGAAGTGTTGGGCGCTGGAGCGACCCGCCCGGCTGTGTCCGCGACCTACCAGGGACTGGGCTTGTAGTCCTTGAGGAAGACGCCGTGCTGATCCTCGCCTGCTTCGCCCATCACGATGGGGTCGTAGACCCGGGCAGCACCGTCGACCAGGTCCAGCGGAGCCTTAAAGCCCTCATCCGCCAGGCGGACCTTGGTGTAGTGCGGACGTTCGTCGGTAATCCAGCCGGTGTCAACCGCCGTCATCAGGATGTCGTCGGCTTCCAGCATTTCCTTCGCGCTGGTCCTGGTCAGCATGTTCAGAGACGCCTTGGCCATGTTGGTGTGTGGATGCCCCGGGCCCTTGTAGGCGCGGGAGAACTGACCTTCCATGGCGGAGACGTTGACGATGTACTTGCGGCGGGCCATCGAACGGCGCATCGCGGGCCGGAGCCGGGACACCAGAAGAAAAGGCGCGGTCACATTGGCAAGTTGCACCTCCAGCATTTCCAGCGGGTCCACCTCTTCAACTACCTGAGTCCAACTGTTGGCTGTATGCAGGTCCGGAGCCAAGCCACCGGCGTCGATGGCGTTTCCAGCGGCGATACGCTCCGGGGATGTCGATCCCATGGACAGGGCCAGCGCGGCTACTTCATCGCCGGCCATTTTCGGGTGCTCCGCCATTTGGGCGGCCAAAGCCAGTGGGTGTTTGTCCTGGGTGTGACCGAAGGAGAGCAGCTCCGGCATAGGCCTATCGGTAGGCAGCGGCTCCAGTTCGGCCTCCAGCAGCGGTTGATAGGCGTTCCCGGACCGCCGCACCGTCTGCGCGGCGTTGTTGATCAGAATGTCCAGTGGACCGGCCTCGTTCAATGAATCGGTCAGCGAGATCACCTGGGACGGATCGCGCAGGTCGATGCCCACAATGCGCAGCCGGTGCAGCCAGTCGGTGCTGTCCTCCATAGCTGCGAAGCGCCGAGCGGCGTCCTTGGGGAAGCGGGTGGTGATCGTGGTGTGGGCGCCGTCCCGCAACAGCCGCAGCGCAATGTACATGCCAATCTTGGCGCGGCCTCCCGTGAGCAGGGCGCGGCGGCCAGTGAGGTCTGTTCTGGCATCCCGCTTGCCGTGGCTGAATTCGGCGCACGCCGGGCAGAGCTGGTGGTAAAACGCATCCACCTGCGTGTAGTGCTGCTTGCAGATATAGCAGGGCCGCGACCGGGTCAAAGTGCCCGCGCTGCGCCCCGTCGTCGAGGGCGCGAGCTTGTTACCGCGCGTCTCGTCGTCAATGCGGTCCGGAGCGGCAGTCGCAGTCAGCGCCATCACGGCCCGGTCGGCCTCATTGGCGGCGTCCCGCTTGACGTTGCGCCGGTACCGCTTCACCGCCTTGAACATCTTGCCCGTCGCCTGCCGCACCCGCACATAGTCCGGGTGCTCCTCGTCGTAGACGTGGATGGCGTTGAGGACTTTCAGGCACGACTGGATCTCGTCGTGGCTCAGCTCGGGAGGGTTCACCCATCCATTTTACGGTCTGTCGGCCAACGACCGGTGCAAAAATAGAAATGTCACAGCCGGACGATAGTCTCGGTTTATGACTGAGGACACAAAAAACGACGACGGCACAAGCGGTGAGCAGGCAACACCTGAGGTCTCCGACGACTTCGTCATCCGCCAACACAAGCACGGGCCATCCGGTCTTGAATACACGACGACGACGGGCAGACTGGTGCTGCGGGCGGAATCGGTCAACAAGGACGGAAAGACCGAAGGGCACAAACCCAAGGCGGAAATCTTCGTCGTCGCCTATACGAAGGACGATGCCGAACCCGGCAGCCGTCCGGTGACCTTCGCCTTCAACGGCGGTCCCGGATCGGCGTCGGTCTGGCTGCATATGGGCCTGCTCGGCCCCCGCCTAGTGGATTCGGGCGACGTCGGCAATCTCACCGCGCCCCCTTACGGAATCGTCGACAGCCCTGAAACCCTGCTTGAGCACAGCGACCTGGTGCTGATCGACCCGGTGAACACCGGCTACTCACGCGTCGTTGAAGGCGGCGAAGCGGACGAGTTCCACGCCTTTGTCGAGGACCGGGACCTGGTGGCCGAAGTGATCCGGCTCTGGGTCACGCGCAACGGCCGCTGGCTCTCCCCCAAGTACATCGCCGGCGAGTCATATGGCACCCTCCGCGCGGTTGCCGTCGCCGGCCGGCTCTACGACGCCTACGGTATGGCGGTCAACGGTCTCGGCCTGATTTCCACCGTGCTGAACATGTCGACGCTGCGGTTCTTCGCCGGCAGCGACCAGCCCTACGCCCTGCACATCCCCACCTACGCCGCGATTGCGCACTACCACGGCCGGCATCCCGGACGGGAGCTGACCGACGTCGTGCAGGAAGCGGAGGAGTTTGCGGCCAAGGACTTCGGTTACGCGCTCACCCGGGGAAACCGGCTCACCGAAGCTGAGTACGACGACGTCGTCAGCCGGCTCGCCGCCATCACCACCTTGGATGAGGGGTTCATCAGGCGGACGGATCTGCGCTGGAATTACTTCGAATTCGCGGCCGAACTGCTGCGTGAAGACAACCTGGTGGTCGGCCGGATCGATGGCCGGTTCACCGCCCAACCGGCCAGGCAGCAGGATTCAAAAAACATGGACGATCCGAGCCTGCGCGCCATCAACGGTCCCTACGCCGCGGCGATCAACCACTATGTCCGGGTGGAACTCGGGTACGAAAACGACCTGCCCTACGAAATTCTCACCGCCAGGGTCCAACCGTGGAGCTACAAGACGTTCGAGGGTGCGCCGGTGGACGTATCGGATGTCCTCGAGCGGCTGATGGTGCACAACCCGAACATGCGCGTTCACGTGGACTACGGCTACCAGGACGGCGCCACGCCGCATTTCGCGGCGGAATACGTCTTTGCCCACATGAACCTGAGCCAGCAGGCACGCGACCGGTTCAGCCACCACTACCACGAGGCCGGGCACATGATGTATCTCAAACCGGAAGCGCGGCTCGCCCAGTTGGAAGCGCTGAAGGACTTCGTCACCGCCCTTTGAACTATGAGCCGGCGGCGGCCGACTTAATCGCCTGCTGCATGTCCGCAAGCGCCTGGTCCACCGATTTCTCCCCTTGGAGTGCGGCGTAGGAATTCTCCTGGATCGCCTTCGATACGCCGGGGTAGAACGGCGTCACTGGACGCGGCACGGCATTCTCGATCGAGGTCTTCAGCACTGGAAGGTAGGGAAGCTGCTTGATCAGTTTGGGATCGTCATACAGAGCCGCAAGGGTGGGCGCCTGTGACCCCTGCGTTGCCCGGAACGTCTGGGATTCCGCACTGATCATGTACTCCATGAAGTCGTGCGCGGTCGCCTTGTGGTCCGAGTAGACGCTGATGCCGAGGTTATGTCCGCCCAGCGATGAAGCACCGGGGCCATCCTTGCCGGGCAGCGGAGCGATGCCGAATTTGTCCTGCACCTTGGACGATGCCTCGGTCTTGGCCAGGTTGTAGACATACGGCCAGTTGCGCAGGAACAGCAGGTTGCCGCTCTGGAAGGCCTGTCGACTCTCTTCCTCCTGGAAAGTGATGGCCTGCTCTGGAATGTTCCCACTCTCGAAACCCTCCACCAGGTTGCCCAGCCCCGCGTTGGCTTCCGGCGTCTCCAGCGTCGGCTGGCCCTCCTCATTAATGATCGTTCCGCCGGCGGTGTTGATGGCCTCGGCGACATTGACCGTGAGCCCCTCGTACTGGGCGAATTGCCCTGCGTAACAGCCCATATCGTTTTCCTCGGCGATGTCGCACATCCCCATCATCTCGTCCCAGGTCTCGGGCGCCTTGGGAACCAGATCCTTGCGGTAGTAGAGCAGCCCGCCGTCGCTGCGCTGGGGTGCGGTGTAGAGGACGTCGTTGTACATCCCGGTTTCGACAGTCGCATCCAGCATGTCTTCGGTCTCAATGGCCATGTCGCCCTCAAGCGGCTGCAACCAGCCCTTTGCGGCGAACTCCGCCGTCCACACAACATCGACTTCCATGATGTCGTAATCCGGATTCTTGGCCTGAAGGTTCTGAACGAGGTCATCGTGCTGCTGGTCGGCCGTATCGGACTGTTCCTTGAAGGTGACCTTCTGATCCGGATGTGCTTCGTTCCATTTCTTGATCAACGGGCGCACGACATCGCTGTTGTCCTTGCCGCGGACGTAGGTGATCGGCCCGCGTGCATCCAGATTCTCGGCGGCTGGACCCTCGCTTCCGGCTCCTCCTCCATCACCGCCTGTGGAGCCTCCGCATCCGGTCAAGGCCATCGTCAGGACGGCCACGGCTGCGATGGGCGCAAATCTCTTGTTGTTCAACATTGCTTCTCCTCGATGAGACGACCGGGAGACGTGATGCCCACCCAGCTCTGTGACGCGGTTCACGCTAGCAAGTGATCAAGGCGGGATGCAAACGGTTGCATTTGAATGTGAGACGGGTCGGCGACCAAGTGGAACCAGCCGAGGAGCAAGGCGGGCCCTCAGCGGCGGGTGGTGGTCACCGGGTGGTCAGCGGCCGGTCGTCGTGGCCAGCGGCGCCGCCGAACGCCGGACCACCAACTCGCTGGGAGTGACAATCCAACCCGGCTTCGCTTCAGAACCGCGCAGGGCATCGAGGAGAATCCGCGCCGCGGCCGCTCCCTGACCGATCGGATCCTGCGCTACGGTGGTCAAGCCCAGCGCTTCCGCGGCCTCATGGTTGTCGATCCCCACGATGGAGAGATCCTCGGGAACCCGCAATCCGTTGCGGCGGGCAGCGCTGATGGCGCCGAAAGCCATCTCGTCGCAAGCGGCGAAAATCGCGCTTGGCCGCCCGGCGCCGCTGCCAGATCCCGCCCCAGTCCCTGTGCCCGCGCCGGCCGCAGTCGCAATCCCAATCCCAGTCCCGGTTACCGACCCAGCTCCGGTCCCGGCGTCGGACAATATTTGTTCTGTTGCCCGCGCGCCGCCGGCGATGGTGAATTCCGAGTAGGCCACATGCGCTGGATCAACCTCGAGCCCCGCTTCGGCCATCGCCGCCCCGAAGGCTTCGTTGCGTGCCCTCGAAACGGAGAACGACGACGTGTCGTCAGTCTGTCCGCCGATGTATCCGATCCGCCGGTGGCCAAGCGCCGCAAGGTAATCGATGGCTTTCCGGCAGGCGTCGCCGTCGTCAATACTGACACTGATGCCGCCGTCGAACCTTCCACCCACCACAACCGAGGGATAGTGCAGGTCCGCGATCACGGCCTGTTCAACTTCGAGCAGCGCGCGGCACAGGATCAGGACGGCGTCGATTCGCTCCCGGAGCATGGCCCGGTTGAAGACCCGCTGCCGGTTCTCTTCCGAGCCCCCGAGGTTGTAGACGATGAGGTCATAGCCGGCGTTGCGCAGTATCTGGTCCGCGCCTTCGAGCACCGACGAATAGAACCACTTATTGATGGCCGGCACAACGACGCCGATGGCGTTGGTCCGGCCGGTCGACAGGCTGGAGGCGTTGGAGGAGATGACATAGCCCAGTGAATCCGCGGCACGGAGGACCTTCTGCCTGGTCGGTTCCGAAACGGTAGGCAGACCGCGGAGTGCGCGGGAGACGGTCGCGGTGGACACACCGCTGACCCGGGCAACATCGTGGATGCTCGCGCTCATGGGTTGTCCTCGCCGGTTGAAATTTTGCTTGATTCCAGCATGCCATGTGCCCGGCTGATACGATCAAAATGATGCAAACGTTTGCATCCGACGGAGCATGCGAGCCAGAGACTGAGGACCTGAATTTGGAACGGACAGCTGGACATGACGACACCATCCCCAGGGACAGCGGCATCGACCCGGATGGTGACGCTCACTCTGGCGACACTCTTCGGGTCGGAGTCATCGGCCTCGGCTGGGCCGGCCAGCAGCATCTGGACGCGTATCGGGAACTGGACGGCGTCGACGTCGTTGCGTTGGCTGGGATGGAAGCTGACCTCTTGACTCAGCTGGCCGGGGAGTATGCAGTACCGCATGCCTTCGGGACCTGGGAAGAGCTGCTGGATCTGGAGGGTCTGGACGCGGTGAGCATCGCCGTTCCCACCTTCCTGCATGCGCCGATCGCCGTCGCTGCCCTGGACCGCGGCCTGCACGTGCTCAGCGAGAAGCCGATAGCCCGGGACGGGAACGAGGGCCAGGAAATGGTCGACGCCGCACGGCGGGCCGGACGCGTCCTCGATGTTGCCTTCAACCACCGCCGTCGTGGTGATATCCAGGTGCTCAAGGGAATTATCGACGACGGCGATCTCGGTCGACCGTACTACGCCAAGGCTTCATGGGTCCGCCGCTCCGGGATCCCCAAGCTCGGCAGCTGGTTCACGAATAAGGAAATGTCCGGCGGTGGTCCGCTGGCCGATATAGGCGTGCACGTGTTGGACTACTCGCTGCACCTGCTTGGTGAACCGAAGGTTTTGAGTGTTTCTGCTGCCACCTTCGCCGAGCTGGGACCTCGCGGCCGGGGCGGCAACGACAGGGCAACAGCATTGAGCACCAATTTCGCCTACGAGGTGGAGGATTTCGCGTCGGCTTTCATCCGCCTGGAAGGTGGCGCCACCCTGATCATCGAGTCCGGTTGGGCCAGCTATCGCGATGAAGCGGACCTGATGGACTTCTCAGTCTTCGGCACCGACGGCGGGGCGGACCTGCGTGCCGCCGGTGCACCGTTGGCGCCCGTGGCCGAGTTGCGGGTCTACACCGAAAAGGACGGCAAGAACGCGGACTACACACCGGACGCAAAACCCGGCCGGGCGCACCGCGCCGTCGTCGAGGATTTCATCGCTGCCGTCCGCGGTGGCGAAACGGTCTGGGGCCAGCACGATGGGTCGGTCGCACTGAGCCGGGCCCGGATCATCGACGCCTGCTACCAATCGGCGGCCGAACACAGAGAGGTGCAGCTGTAACCATGAGCAACCCGGCATTGAAGATCACCGTCTGGAACGAGGGCGTGCACGAGGCGCGGCAGGAGCCTGCCTCGATCGCGGATCATTACCCGGATGGCATCCACGGCGCCATCGCGGCAGGACTGGCCAAGCACTATCCGGAAGCGGAAATCCGGACCGCTGTGCTGGCCGATCAGGAGCACGGACTGAGCGAAGAGGTCCTGGCGGACACCGATGTGCTGCTGTGGTGGGGGCACATCGCCCATGACGCGGTCGACGACGTCGTGGTTGACCGCGTGCAGCGCCACGTCCTGGGCGGCATGGGGCTGCTGGTGCTGCATTCCGGGCATTTCTCGAAGATTTTCACCCGGCTGCTGGGCACCACGTGTTCGTTGTTGTGGCGCAATGACGGCGAACGGGAAATGGTCTGGAACGTGAACCCGACACATCCAATCGCCGACGGGATTGACCATCCGGTTGTGCTGGACAAGCACGAGATGTATGGCGAGTTCTTCGATATTCCCGCCCCGGACGACCTGATCTTCATCAGTTCGTTCGAGGGCGGGGAGGTGTTCCGTTCCGGCGTCACGTTCAACCGCGGCAAAGGGCGGATCTTCTATTTCAGCCCGGGAGACCAGGAGTATCCGGTGTACCACCGGCCGGAGATCCGCCGCGTCCTGGCCAACGGCGTCCGGTGGGCGGCGAAACCTGAGCTGCACCGGAGCGCGCCGACGGTCCGGAACCCGCAACGGAATTGGTTCGCGCAGTAGCCCGGTCGGCGCGCACGGGAATGGGACGCGTTCTCGGTCGTATCGAAGACACGCCCGGGCTGGCTCCCCGTTGTGACATTTCGTCCCAGACGCGCAGGTCTAAATGTCACATCGGGGAGTCCCGGTCCAAGATTCCCTCAGGCCGGGTTCTCGAGTTCGGTGATGGCGGTGGCGGTGCGGTGGCCCATCCGGATGGCGCCGTCGACGTGCTGGAATCCCGCTCCGGCGATGTCACTGCAGGAGAAGTGGATCCGGCCGACCGGGTCGCGCAGGCTGTCGCCGTAACGGGACAGTCCGCCGAGGTCGAAGCTGGCCGCATAGGCTCCACGGGTCCATTCCTCGGTGCCCCAGTCGCTCTCGTAGTAGACCTCAGGGGTCAGCGCCTGATCGCCGTAGTAGCTGGCCAGCGAGGCAAGGATTTTCCGTTTCCGTTCCTCGGCCGACAGGGCGAAGACGCCGTCGGCGGTCTCATCCGAGACGAAGCCGACCAGTGTGCCGCGGGTGTCCCCGTGGTTGGTGTTGTCGTACGCCTCGTGCACCACCTGGTACGGACTGAAACATGTTCCGGAAAGCCCGTCCTCGCGCCAGAACGGGGTGGCATAGACCGCGTGCACCTTGATGACGAGCCCGAGCGAGAGGTGCTGATGCATCTGCTGCTGCCGCCGGGGCAGCGGCGGTTCGAAATCCACCCGCGAGATCAGGTTCGGCGGGACGGCCATCACCAAGTACTTGGCACGCACCGTTACCTCGTCCGCCACCGCTGTGACGCCGTCGTCGTCCCATTGAACCTTGCGCACCGGGGTGCCCAGCAACACGTCATCGCCGAGCCGTTCGGCCAGCCGCAGCGGAACCTGCTGCAGACCGCCGATGACGCGTTTGTCCAGAATGAAGTCGGCGTCGACCAGGTTGCTGAAACTGCCGGCGCTGGCCGCCATCAACACCGCCTGCAGCAGCGAGAACGCATGCGCCGGTTTGGTAAGCATTGCGTCGGCGATGAACATGGCGATGTTGTCACGCGCGATCTGGTCGTCCGTCTGCTGTTCCAGCCAGGTGCTGAAGGAGATCCGGTCAAGCTCGGCGGCGCGCGGGTGCTTCCATGGCTCCTCGGCGCCGACCTCCGCGGTCAACGTGTCGAGCCGTCCGATCAGCTCCTCCATCACGGCCGCCGATTCCGCCGCGACGGGGAAAATGTCGCCGGTGAAACGCGTCTTCTCCCCGGCCTCGTCGACATAGATGCTGTCGCCCTCGCGGTAGCGGGAATAGGTCTCCAGGCCCAGTTCCGCGAGCATCCCGATCAGCGCATCCTGATCCGGCGAAACCCACTGGCCACCCAACTCGAGCATCGCGCCGTCGATGTTCTCGGTCCAGAGCCGTCCGCCGACCCGGTCGCGGGCCTCCAGCACGGCGACGCTGAGCCCCGCTTTGGTGAGTTCGTGGGCGGCGGTCAGACCTGATGCTCCGGCGCCGATGATGACGACGTCGCGCTCGATGGTGCTCATGGTGGGTTCCTTTTGGTGTAGCGGTTGATTCATTGTTCAGTTGTTGCGGCCCCGACGCCGGCAGCTGGGTGGCCCCGACGCCGGCAGATGGCCTGCGGCCGGCGCCTGACCGTGGCGGCGTTACTCGGGGACCACGAGGGCCGGGGTGTCTTTCTGCAGCGTTTCGCCCTGGAAGAATTCCGGCCGGCTGCGGCGCATGAAGAGCATCACTACGATGCCGAGGGCAATGATCCCGACGCCGATAATGAAGACCAGCCCGACGCCGAAGATTTCCGAGCCGCTGCCGAATGCCGGATCCCAGCTGTCGACGGCGGTCTGCAGGAACACGACCAGCAGGCCGATCCCGCCCAACAGCGGGCAGAGCAACCGGAAGAAGAAGTTCCGCATGCTGGTGAACAGGGTCTGGCGGAAGTACCAGACGCAGGCGATGGCGGTCAGGCCGTAGTAGAAGCAGATCATCAGACCCAACGCCATGATGGTGTCGTTGAGGACGTTGTCGCTGAGGAAGCGCATCACGGCGTAGAAACCGGCCGAGATGGCACCGGCGGCGATGGTGGCGTAAACCGGCGAGTGGAAGCGGTCGCTGACGGAGGCGAACTTATCCGGCAGTGCCTTGTAGTAGCCCATCGCGAGCAGGCTCCGTGCCGGCGAGACCATCGTGGTCTGCAGCGACGAGGCGCAGCTGGACAGCACCGCCAGCGACAACAGGATCGCGAATGGACCCATCACCGGCGCCGCCAAGACCGTGAAGACGTTGCCCGCATTGTCGGGGTTGTTCAGCCCGAGGCCGGTATCGCCGACTCCGGCGAACATCACGGTGGCGATCGCGCCCAGCAGGTAGATGCCCAGGATGACGACGGCGGTCCAGGTGGCTCCGGCGCCGGCGGTGCGGCGGCCGTTGGTGGTTTCCTCGCTGACGGTCAGGCAGACGTCCCAGCCCCAGAAGGCAAAGATGGACAGCGACAGGCCAAGTGCGAAGGCGGAGAAGCTTTCAATCTGCAGCGGGTTGAACCAGTCCCAGCTGAAGGCCAGGTTGGATCCGGTGATGCCACGGGAGATTCCGGAGAATGCGCCGATCACGAACCAGGCCAGCACAGCCAGCTGGAAACCGACCAGGATGTACTGCACGGTCTTGGTGGTGCGCATGCCGCGGCAGGAGACCAGCACCGCGAGCCCGACAAAGGCCAGGCAGGTGGCGACGTTGATGAAGATGTTGCCGGCCAGGTCGGCGATCCAGCCCTGCGAGGTCAGCTGGGCCAGGAACAGGTAGAAGAAGTCGACCGCAACGCCGGCCAGGTTGGAGAGCACTATTATGTTCGCCGCGAGCAGCCCCCATCCGCCAATCCAGCCGATGTACGGGCCGAAGGCCTTGGTCACCCAGGTGAAGGTGGTGCCGCTGTCCGGCGAATCCGCGTTGAGTTCGCGGTAGCCGAGCGCCACCAGGAACATCGGGATGAAGCCGACAATGAAGATCGCGGGCAGATGGACGCCGATGGCCTGAACGGTGGGACCGAGGGAACTGGTCAGCACGTAGGCGGGGGCAATCGTGGAGATACCGATGACGACGACGGCGAGCAGCCCCAGCTGCCCTTTCTGCAGCCCCTTGGCGGTAATTCCGCCGGATGGCTTGTTCCCGCCGGGGGCCGGCGTACGGGTGGTCTGGCTCATCATTGGGCCTTTCGGGGTTGTTGTTGCGTAATGCAATGGATGCCGCCGCCGCGGGCGAAAAGTTCGCGTGCGTCTACGCTGATCACGCGTCGTCCGGGATAGGCGGCTGCGAGGATGGATCGGGCCTGCTCGTCATTCGGGTCATCAAAACTGCAGGCGATCACCCCACCATTGACGACGAGGTGGTTGATGTAGCTGTAGTCCACATACCCCTCCTCGTCCGTCAGGGTTTCGGGGGCCGGAACGTCGATGATGTTCCAGCTGCGTCCGGCCGCGTCGTGTGTGCCGGCCAGGAAGCTCTTCAGGTCGCGGCTGACCTGGTAGTCGGGGTGATCCGGGTTGTTCTGTGCATGAAGGAGCAGCACGCCCGGCGACGGGATGGCTGCCACGATGTCCACGTGCCCGCGGGTTCCATACTTCTGCGCATCGCGGGTCAGCCCCCGCGGCAACCAAATCACATGAGTGGCGCCGATGGTACGGGCAAGTTCGGCCTCGACGTCCGCCTTGGTCAGTCCGGGATTGCGGTCCGGGTCCAGCTGCACGGTCTCGGTGACCAGGACGGTGCCTTCGCCGTCGACCTGGATGCCGCCGCCTTCGTTGACGAGCGGTGAATCGATCCGTTCGACGCCGGCCCAGTTGGCAACTGCCGTGCCGATCTTCTCGTCCTTGTCCCACTCGGCCCAGTCCTGCCGGCCCCAGCCATTGAAGACCCAGTTGACCGCCGCCAGCCCGCCGTCGTCGTTCATCACGAAGGTAGGTCCGATGTCCCGCATCCAGGCATCGTTGAGCGGCGCGGTTTCGATCTCCACCTCAGGCTTAAGGTAGCTGCGGGCAATGCCGGCGTCGTCCTCGGTGGCGACGACGGTGACCGGCTCGAATTCGGCCACAGCATTTGCGACGGCAGCCCAGGTGGAGCGCGCGGCGTGCGCCTCCTCCGGGGTATCGCCCAAAGCATAGCCGCCGGGCGGGAAAGCCATCCAGATTTTCTCCTGCGGCGCCGGCTCCGACGGCATCCTCCATCCGCTGTTCAACGTGTCCATGGTCAGCCAACCCCACGGATGGCGGCGGAGGGGACGTCACCGTACGGGGCGCCGGGGCGCACCGGTTCGGTAAGCCGGCTGTACGTTTCGGGACGGCGGGTGGTCAGGAAGGGGAAGAGCTCCAGCCAGTCGTTGCGCTGTTCGAGATCCAGATCCGCGACCAGCACGGCCGACTCGTTCCGCGGCGCCTGCACAAGGATGCGTCCGTAGGGATCCGAGATGAAGGAGGAACCATAGAAGGTCACGTTTCCTTCGTCGCCCCAGCGGTTTGGTACAACCATGAAGAGGCCGTTCGCGATGCCGTTTCCAACAATGACCTGTTGCCACAGCGGCTGGGTATCGAAGGCGGGGAAACTTGGTTCGGAGCCAATGGCGGTCGGGTAAGCCAGAAGTTCGGCACCGCCCAGCGAATACATCCGTGCGACCTCCGGAAACCACTCGTCCCAGCAAGTCGGCATCCCCAGGCGGGCGCCCCCCAGTTGGGCCGGGGCATGGATCTGGTACGAATCCTCTGCCGCCGGGCCCTGGCGGAAGTACTTGTCCTCGTAGTATCCGGCGGTGACCGGGATGTGCAGCTTATGCGTCCGCGCCAGCAGCTCCCCTTCGGGGGATACAAGGATGGCCGTGTTCAACCCAAGCCCGTCGCCGGCGTCGGCCTTTTCGTAAAGCGAGGCGTGGACACAGACATTATTGGCCCGGGCCGCAGCTGCGGCGAACGTAAAGGTCGGCCCCGTCAGCAGGTCTTCGGCATCAGCTGCGGGTTCCGACTCCGGGAGGGTATCGGCCGGATACCTGGACAATGTGAGTTCGGGCAGGAACACCACCGAGGCTCCGTGCGCAGCAGCCCGTTCGATGCCCTCGTTGAGTTCAGACTGCAAACGATGCGGGTCTGCATCCCAGCGGTGCTGGACCAGTCCGACGCGCAGTGGCTTGCGGGACGGGTCGGCGGTGCGGGCGAAAGAAGCCGGCGGGTCGAGGCGGGTCAGTTCAATCATGATTCTCCAGAGAGAGACGGCGGTCACATAAACGAATAGCGTTCGTTTAGTATGAACGACGACAAACCCGCTTGGCAAGATGAAAACGAAAATCGTTCATTTAAATTTTATGACGACCGCCCCCGGCGCTTCATTCATGGGAGGCAACCAATCGCTCGCCGGAAGCGGGCCATGACTTCGCGCAAACCGAACCGGTACTTTCAGGCCAACGCCAGCTGCGCGAAGGAGAATTAGCCGAAGGCAGTTCGTCGCTACTCCACGATCGCGGCGGGTACGACACTCCCTCATTGTCCAATGTTCCCGAGAGGCTGGATCCAGCTGTTCAGATGCACAGTGTGGAGCCAGGACTGCAGAACTACCCTTGTTTGGAAATCAATGTGACTACCAACACATACAGAGAAAAAGGAAGTATATGACAACAGCGACGTCAGATACGCAGGACTCATCCCTGCTGAAGGTTCTGGGCAACTGGGACGCACTTGCGCTCGGCTTCGGCGCAATGATTGGTTTCGGCTGGGTAGTCCTAACCGGAGGTTGGATTTCTTCGGCAGGCACGATGGGGGCGGTTCTGGCGATGGTCACCGGCGGCGTCATCATGGGAGTGGTCGGACTTGCTTACGCTGAGCTCACAGCGGCGATGCCTAAGGCCGGCGGGGAACATAACTTCCTGCTCCGAGGCATGGGGCCTAGATGGTCCTTCATCGGCTCATGGGCTATAACCGGCGGTTATGTGACGATCGTAGCTTTCGAAGCGGTAGCCCTGCCGCGCACTGCCGAGTATCTTTTTCCCAATCTAAGCCAAATTCCCTTGTGGGAAGTCGCCGGTGACCAAATTCATTTGACGTGGGCCTTGATAGGAGCCATCGCAGCGGTAGTGATCACCGGCATCAACATTCTCGGCGTAAAGATGGCGGGAGCGGCCCAAATTTTCGTCGTAATTTTCTTGTTGATTATCGGCTTGCTGCTGGTATTGGGATCATTCACCGGCGGTTCAACCGTCAATATGGAGCCGCTCTTCAATGGGGGTATCGGCGGCTACTTTGCGGTGCTGGTCGTTGTACCGTTCTTATTCATCGGCTTCGACGTGATCCCGCAGTCAGCCGAAGAGGTAAATATTCCGGCACGTAAGGTCGGGAAGCTTGTAGTCATCGCGGTTGTACTGGCAACGATTTGGTATGTGATGACTATCCTTACGACATCTTCTGCCCTGCCGATCAACGAATTAGCAGAGACGGATATTGCGACCGCGGATGCCATGGGAGCGCTATTTGGCAGCGACTTCATGGCGAAAGTACTCATTGCGGGAGGAATCGCAGGAATCCTCACTTCCTGGAACTCCCTACTGCTCGGCGCTTCCCGGCTGATGTATTCAATGGCACGTTCGGGAATGCTTCCATCCTGGTTCGGCAAACTACATCCAAAGTTCCGCACGCCGGTCAACGCCCTGGTCTTTATTGGCAGCCTGTCTTTTCTTGCACCGTTCTTTGGCGAAGCCATGCTGGGATGGCTGGTTGATTCAGGCGCACCGAGCATCATCATTGCCTACATTCTCGTGTCCCTGGTGTTCTTGATCCTGCGCCGGCGGGAGCCGGAAATGGACCGCCCTTTGAGAGTTGGAGGAAGCGGCGCCGGTGGCAGCATCATAGGAATTGCGGCAGTGGTTCTCTGCGTGGCACTACTAAGTCTCTACATGCCCGGAATGCCGGCTTCACTGACGCCGGCTCCATGGATCCTCTTTGGCGTGTGGTGGGTGATTGGACTTGCCTTCTTCATCCGGATTCCAGGTGGCATTGCAGCCGGTGAGGACTGCGAGGAACGACTGCTTGAACGCTTGCGCACCAGCAAACTCTGACGAGAAATCCGCTCTTTCACGCTCGCATTAGATATTCGGAAGCGCCGGCCAGGCGGACATCATGTCGTCATGTCCGTCTGGCCGGCGCATTTTCTGCTCACACAGTGAATGCCACTGACCTTACCTGTCAGTCCTTAGCCGCAGCGTGCCGCTTGAGCATCCGGACCACCTCGAGCAGTCCCTGCACAGACTCCTCTTTGCCGATGCCGGCCTCCTCGGGCCAGATGCCGGCGAGGGTCGCGTTGTAGTAGAGGCCATCGCCAAGCAGCATGATGGCGCGCGCAATGGAGTGATCCCCCACCTCCTCGACGATCAGCTCAAACCAAGCCTGGTGGATCCGCTGCAGTTCCTCGCGGGCCTCGGCCTCCGAGGTCTGGCTCATGCGCATAGCGGCAATCAAAGTCTGATCCAGGCCACTGCCGACGTACACCGACTCACGGACGAAATACATCGACGGGCCATCAGGATCCGTCCGCATGGCTTCGATGTCGGCATCGGCGAGGGCCTGCAGTTTTTGAACCAGCGCCGCGGCCAAGGCTTCCTTGTTCTTGAAGTGGTACAGCAGCCCGCCCTTTGACACTCCGGCCTGGGCGATCACGGCGTCCATCGTGGCGGCCCGCTCCCCTTCTTTTATGAGCAGGCTTTCGAACGCCGACAGGACTTTGTCACGGGCGGAAGGTTTGGCAGGCATATCTGTACCGTACCCGGTTCTTTACTGTACCGTCTAGACGGTATAGTATTTCTCCATGTCCACTTCCACTGCCACACCTGTAGTCGCCAAGGGCCGTGCCGGACGCCGCGAATGGCTCGGGCTGCTGGTGCTGATGCTGCCCGTGGTGCTTGTCGCGGCAGACAATACGGTCCTCAGCTTCGCCATCCCCTCCATCTCCCTGGCTCTGAATCCGAGCGGCACGGAACTGTTGTGGATTATCGACGTCTACTCGCTCGTCCTCGCCGGCTTGCTGGTGCCGATGGGCAGCGTGGGCGACCGCATCGGACGCCGCCGTCTCCTGCTGATTGGCAGCGCAGGCTTCGGCGTGGTCTCGGTGCTGGCCGCTTTCGTACCGAGCGGCGAAATGCTCATCGCGGCGCGGGCTGTGCTTGGTTTCTTCGGGGCCATGCTGATGCCGGCCACCCTGTCGCTGATCCGCAATATGTTCACCGACGCGACTCAACGCCGGACCGCCGTCGCCATTTGGGCTGCCGGATTTTCCAGTGGCGCCGCGCTCGGACCGATCGCAGGCGGTTTCCTGCTCGAGCATTTCTGGTGGGGTTCAGTATTCCTGATGGCTGTGCCGGTGTTGATTCCGCTGCTGGTGCTCGCGCCGTTCTTCGTCCCGGAGTCCCGCGATCCTTCGCCCGGACCTGTTGATCCCATCAGCATCGGCCTGGCATTGCTCACCATGGCGCCGGTCGTCTACGGCATCAAGGCTGTTGCCGTCGACGGCGCCAGTGCGGCTTCCGTGGCTCCCATCGCCGTCGGACTGATCTTCGGTGTGCTCTTTGTCCGGCGTCAGCTCCACCGCCGCATCCCGATGCTCGACGTACGGCTGTTCCGGAATCCCGTTTTCAGCGGCGCACTGGCTGCCAACTTGCTCAGCATTTTCTCGCTGGTCGGCTTCATCTTCTTCCTGTCCCAGCACCTGCAGCTGGTGGCGGAACAGTCGCCGGTCGAAGCGGGCCTGACCATGCTTCCCGGACTTGCGCTGACCATCCTGGCCGGCCTCGCCGTCGTACCCGTGGTCCGGCGGATCAAGCCGTCCTACGTCGTCGCCGGCGGGCTCCTGCTCAACGCCGCGGGGTACTACGTTGTGCTTTCGACCGGGGATCAGGGCGGCGTGCACGGCGTGATGGCCGGATTCATGATCCTCGGCGCGGGAGTGGGAGCGGCCGAGACCATCTCCAACGACCTGATTCTGTCCAGTGTCCCGGCCACCAAGGCTGGAGCGGCGTCGGCCATTTCGGAAACTGCTTACGAGCTCGGCGCCGTACTGGGAACCGCGATTCTGGGCAGCATCGTCACCGCGGCATATCAACTCAATGTGACCATCCCCGCCGGACTCAGCGGTCCCGACCAACTGGTGGCGGGTGAAACGCTGGGCGGGGCCATCGACGTCGCCGGTTCCCTGCCGTCCGGGCCCGGCCACGCACTGCTTGAGTCAGCGAAGGCTGCCTTTGATTCGGGGGTGGCGACGACGGCGGCGATCGGCGTTGCGCTGATGGTCAGTGCTGCCGTCATCGTGCTGCTGACGCTGCGTAGCACCAAGGCCGACCGCTGACCATCTGCACAACACAATCACTGAAGGACTGGCCAGCTGCCTACTGCCGGAAAACCTACAGCCCCATACTCTGGGAAAGCACCCTCCCCGTTTCATCAACAAGGAACATGTCAATGACGACTGAAGTATTATCCGCTCCCGCCACCCCCGCCGCTCCGGCCACAGCTCCCTTCCGGGATACCGGCGCCGAGGCGCTCGAAAACGCCCAGGCACAGCTCTCCGCCGCGGTCCAGACCCTCGGATTCAGTAACGGCCTGCACCAGCATCTGGCCAAGGCCCGGCGCGAAATGACGGTCGGAATTCCGCTGCGCCGCGACGATGACAGCGTCGAAATGCTGACCGGGTACCGCGTGCAGCACAATTTTTCGCGCGGCCCGGCCAAGGGCGGCCTCCGCTACAGCCCGAATGTGTCGTTGGACGAGGTCCGCGCGCTGGCGATGTGGATGACCTGGAAGTGCTCCCTGCTCAACGTGCCGTACGGCGGAGCAAAGGGCGGGATCACCATCGACCCGCGCAACTACTCGCAGCGGGAGCTGGAGCGGGTTACCCGCCGCTACACCAGCGAGATCCTGCCGATCATCGGGCCGGACAAGGACATTCCCGCCCCGGACATCGGAACCGACGAGCAGACGATGGCCTGGATGATGGACACTTATTCGGTCAACGTCGGGTACACCGTGCCCAGCGTCGTCACCGGGAAACCGGTAAGTGTCGGCGGTTCGCTCGGCCGTCCCTCCGCCACCTCCCGTGGCGTCGTGCACATTGCCCTGGCGGCGCTGAACCACGCCGGCCTCGCGCCGGCCTGCTCCACAGCCGTCGTGCAGGGCTTTGGCAAGGTTGGTGCCGGTGCTGCGGAGTTCCTGGCCGACGCCGGTGTCCGGGTGGTCGCCGTCGGGGACCAGTACGGGGCAATCCATGCCGCCGAGGGCTTGGACATCCGCTCGCTGAACAACCACGTCCGGACCACCGGAAGCGTGGTCGGCTTCTCCGGCTCTGATCCGATCCCCTCTGACCTGCTGCTGGAACTGGACGTCGACCTGCTGGTTCCGGCCGCCGTCGAAGGTGTCCTGCATGCGGACAATGCGGCGCGGGTCCAGGCGAAGGTAATTGTCGAAGGCGCCAATGGTCCGACGACGGCGGCAGCGGACCGGATCTTCGCGGACAACGGGATCCTGGTCGTGCCGGACATCCTGGCCAATGCCGGCGGCGTGATCGTCTCCTACTTCGAGTGGGTGCAGGGAAACCAGGCCTACTGGTGGACCGCCGCGGAGGTGGAGGAACGGCTCGAAAGCCGGATGCTCGCCGCCTGGCACAATGTGCTGACCGTGGCGAACCGCCGCAGCCTCAACCTGCGCGAGGCGGCGACCGTGACCGCCGTCGAACGCGTTGCCGAAGCACACCAAATCCGCGGACTGTACCCCTGATCCACGCGGTGGGGCGGTGCAACACTTCTGAGTGTCGGACGGGGAATATAGGCTGGGGCAGACAGCAATGTTTCGAATGCCTACCCCGTCCGACCCGGGATTTTCAGGAGCAGTTCATGACAGATGCCACCGCCCCCACCGTCCGTCTCAAGAACGGCGCTTCCATGCCCGTGCTGGGATTCGGCACCTGGCCGCTCGATGATGCGGAGGCGGCCGACGCCGTCGAAACCGCCATCGGTTCCGGCTACCGGCTCTTCGATACCGCGGAAAACTACCGGAACGAGGCGGGCGTCGGCGAGGGGATCCGCCGTTCCGGGATCGACCGCGGCGACATGTTCATCACCACGAAGTTCAACAAGGATTGGCACAGCTACGACGGCGCCCAGCGTGCCTTCGAGAACAGCGCCAAGCTCCTCGACGTCGACTACATTGACCTGCTGCTGATCCACTGGCCGAATCCCGGGCAGGACCGGTACGTGGACGCCTTCAAGGGGCTGGCCGCCCTGCTCGAGGACAAGCGGGTGCGGGCGATCGGCACATCGAACTTCAAGCCGGCCCATCTGCAGCGGGTGCTCGATGAGGGACTGGTTCCGGATGTGAACCAGATCCAGCTCGATCCCCGGCACACCCGGCCTGATGCGCGGGACTTCCATGCCCGGAACGGCATCGTCACCGAGTCGTGGAGCCCGCTGGGCAAGGGTGGGGACCTGCTGCAGGAGCAGACCATCACATCTTTGGCAGACAAGTATGGCAAGACGCCGGGGCAAATTGTCTTGCGCTGGCACGTACAACTGGGTGCCGTCGTCATCCCGAAGTCCGCCAAACCGGAGCGGATCCGGCAGAATATCGATATCTTCGATTTTGAGCTGGCTCCGGACGACATGGACAGCATCTCCGCGATGGACACCGGCGTCAGCGACATCGCCGATTCGGACGATTTCGGCCACTAAGCCTGCCGCTCAGCCGGCGGATCAATCGCTGCCGGCGGCCGGAATCTCCACCTCTTCGGACGTCGGCGCGGGTTCGGTCAGATTCCGCCGTGTGGACAGCCGTGCCCAGAAGTACAAGCCGGCTACCGCACCCGCCAGGGCAACGACTCCGGCAGAAGCGGCGGCGCCGATCGGAACCAGCGTTACCAGCAGGGCGCCAAAGCCTGCGCCGAGTCCGGACGCCGTCCGCAGCAGGGAAAATC
This sequence comes from Arthrobacter monumenti, assembly GCF_054511255.1. Classification (NCBI taxonomy): domain Bacteria; kingdom Bacillati; phylum Actinomycetota; class Actinomycetes; order Micrococcales; family Micrococcaceae; genus Arthrobacter; species Arthrobacter monumenti. The sequence goes on from NZ_JBTNCY010000008.1 coordinate 162,940, forward strand.
CTTCGATCCTGCGGTGTGGGTCCAGCGCGTCCTCCACCAGCAGCGAGGCTGTCGTTCCAAGCGGGGCCAGGCACAAACCGACGAGTACCGCGCCGGCCAGGACGAACACGAAGTTCAGGCCCAGCGCGATCAGCACCGCACCGGCCATCATGCCGGCGAGCAGCACCAGCAGTATCGCTGTCGAACCGCGGTAGTTGCGCCATGTCCAGAAAACACCACCAGACACACTGGCAATACAAAGTACGACGACGATCACGGTCGCCCAAGTGGCATCCCGGCCCAGCCGCAACGCCAGCGCGACCGCACCGACTTCGACGATCGCCACGATGGACGCGGCGGCGAAACCGGCCAGCATCCACCCGAACAGCCGGGGCACCATGGAGGCACCTTTGACCTGTGGTGCGCTCGGGGCGGCCGGGGCGTTGCCGGGGACGAAAGCGGCTGCGGCCGCGGTGAGGGCTGCCATGACGATCAGGGGCATCGATTCGGTGATGAGTCCAAGGACTCCTACCAGGACCGGCCCGATCACGAACATCAACTCGTTCAGCGTTGCCGTCAATGCGACGCTGCGGCGCAGGTCTGCGAAACCGACGATGCCGGTCAGCAATGCCCGGAAGCCGCCCGGAACGGCGGAACCGGCCGCTCCCGCAAGCGCCGCCAACCCGATTAGCAGATAGGTCTGAGCTGACATGAGGACGGCGGCGAGAAGGATACCGAACACCGCGGCGCGCAGCAGTAACAGCAGCCGCAGTCCGGTATTGGAGGAGGCACGGTCCAGCAGCCGGCTGACCGGAATGGCCAACGCCACTTGGCTGAGGATCATCGCAGACACCATGCCGGCGCCGGCCGAATACGAGCCCGTCAGGGTCGCCGTCAGGGCGGTGAACGTCAGCGGCGCCATTGCCGCCGGCAGGTTCGACAGGTGCGAACCCGTGGACCACAGCCAGAACCGGCGGCTGAGGTAGAAGGGCGTGGTCATCCTCCAAGCTTAAGGGCGCCAGCGGTTTCGGTCCCGGCAATCCAGATGCGTTCTCCGGTCTTGATTGTGTAGCTACAATAGCGACATAATGAGGACACATTATCGATGAGGGAATCATGGAATCTGTTGGCCTGCGGGAACTGAAAAACCACTTGAGCGCACACATCTCCCAGGTAAAGAGCGGGGGGACAGTGACAGTAACGGAGCATGGTCGTCCCGTCGCCAGGATTGTGCCCATCGAAGAGCGGTCCATCCTGGAAGAACTAATTGAATCCGGAGTGGCCACCCCGCCGGTGCGCAGCCGGCGCTCGAAACCGCACCCGCTCGCAGCCAGCGGAACCGTGTCGGATCTGGTTGCTGATCAGCGCCGGTGATTCTCTATTTAGACACTTCTGCCCTGATCCCACTGATTATCAGCGAACCATCCAGCGGTTCCGTCGCCGAACTGTGGGAAAGCGCCGATACGCTCGTGTCGTCCGGGCTTGCCCGTGTCGAGGCCGCCGCCGCCTTGGCTATGGCCGCACGGATGAACCGCATTAAACAGGGAGATCTGGAACCCGCGCTTGAACGGCTCGACCTGCTTTTGGGCGACATGGCCTTGATCAGTCCAACCACGCCGATACTCAAACAGGCAGCATCCCTGGCCGTCATCGAAGATCTCCGAGGTTACGATGCCGTGCACCTTGTCTCGGCCTTGACCGTCAACGGACCGGCAACTGCAGTCGCAGCCGGCGACCGTAATCTCCTGTCGGCCTGCTCGAACCAAGGTTTGATCACCATCGATATCAACCAAGGCGGCAATACATAAACTCAGACGCTGCAATACATAGACCCACTCATTTCGACGGGCGGGCCTCGGACAGAACGCACCGGGGCCCGCACCAAAACGGTGCGGACCCCGGTGTCCTGTTCAGGAGACCCTCTAAAAGAACCAGCGGGAACGGCGGTTATGGGCCGACGTCGCCGCGGGGCTTCAGCACGAACAGTCCCCTGTCGATGCTGCCCACCGCCACGACGTTCTGCTCGTAGTAGGGGTAGTTGCTCCAGGTTCCACCTTCGAAGGTCGCGTTGTTGTTCTCCGGGTAGACGTCGAAGAATCCGACCTCGCTGAGCTCGCCGTCGGCGACCTGGCTGGTATCGAAGATTCGCAGACCGGAGGTGTAATTCGAGGCAAACGCCCGGTCGCCTTCGGTGTAGATGTTGTGATCGATGGAATCGGTTCCGTTGTCGTAGGCGCCGATCACCTCGGGGTTGTCCAGGTCTCGGACATCCCACACCCGGGTGGTCGTGTTGATTCCCCGTGTTGCCTCATCGAGCTCGTCCCCATGCAGGAAGTAACCCTGTCCCGGCGTCAACCAGCCCTGGTGGCTGTAGCCATCGTTCTCGTAGTACACCTTCGAGAGCGTCACCGGGTTCGACTTATCGGTGACATCCGCGATGGTCAGGGAGTTTTCTCCACCATCGGCATTCGAGTTGAAGCAAATCTCACGGCCCTGGTAGGTGACATCCGGACCCTCGTACATCACGCACTGCGTATCGTGGATGTAGCCGGCACTGGAATAGCATCCTGCAAAGTCCGGGCTTGCCGGGGCGCTGATATCCACCATGTGCAGGCCGCCGTCGCAAGTGCGGCTGCCAACGACGTAGGCATAGCCGGAATCCTCGTTGATGTTGAGGTTATGGGCACTGCCGAATTCGCCGTAGTGGGCGGTCTCTTCGAAGACGGTCGACTCACCGGTGACACCGCGCAGTTCCCTGAGGTCGAAAACCTGCATCCCATGCTCGGCGTTCTCGGACACTATGTAGGCATGGTGGCCCGAGACCTTGATATCCCGCCAGACGTCGCCGCCCAGCGTGGAATGCGTGGGCAGGATGCCGACGACGTCGGGGCGTTTGGCATCGGTGATGTCGACGAAGACCGTGCCTTCGATACCGCCGACCAGGGTGTACTCGTGTCCGGTCTTCGGATCCGTCCAGCCCCAGATATCGTTCACGAAGCTGAGCCCGAGGTCTGCCCTCGTCAAATGGCTCATCATGTCGACGCCGTCACAGGGGTAGGTTTTGGCGGCCATGCCGTTGATGCAGGGCGCAAATCCGTTCGGAGCGTTACTCTCCGGATTTGCAGCCGAGGCAGCAACGTTTTCAAACTCGTGTTCCTGGGCTTCCATTGACGGTGGCTGGACGGCGCCCTTGCCGTCGTCGTGTGCTGTTGCCACTGTGCTGCCCAGGCTCACCGCCAAAGCGGCGCTGATCACCGAAGCTCCTATAAGCCGGGTTAGTCGAGCCATGCATGTACCTCCAAAGAAAAGAGCAGCCGCTTGCTGAAGGGGATTGCCCGTCGCTGCCGGCCGCTCGTGCGAACGTAGTTATTCGAACGTATGCATAGGACGCGCTGCTTGTGAAGGTTGTCACAGAATTGGCTGGCAAAATGCCGGAACCGGTATGCACGTAGGCCTAGAGTATGTATCATGCCTACCTCAAGCCCTGAACCCAAGCAGAAATCGTCCGGCCTTTCCGCTGCGATGCGGCCGGTCAACTCCGTCGTCGAACGCTACATCCCCAGTGCGCTGGTGTTCGCCGTCGTCCTCACCCTGGTGGTCGGAATACTGGCGCTGTTGCTGACCGACGCCGGTTTCGTCGACGTCGTTTCCAGCTGGGGCGACGGCCTGTCCGGCCTGCTGGCCTTCATGACACAGATGGCGCTGATCCTGCTGCTAGGGCATACGCTGGCCAACACCGGACCGGTCCGCAAATTGCTGGCGTTTCTCGGCGGTGTTCCCAAGACCCCGGTTCAGGCATACGTTTTCGTCTTCGTCGTGGCAGCCATCGCCTCGCTGATCACCTGGGGACTGGGACTCGTCGTGGGCGGCTTGCTGGCAAAGGAAGTTGCCGCGCAGGGCCGCGAAAAAGGCATGGCCCTGCACTTCCCAATGCTCGTCGCCGCCGGTTTCTCCGGCTTCGTTGTGTGGCATATGGGCTACTCCGGATCGGGGCCGCTGGTCGCCGCCACCCCGGATTCATTCATCTCCGAACAACTCGGCCGCACCATCCCGATTAGCGAGACGACCTTCACCTGGTGGAACATCACGGCCGCCATCGCCACCATCATCTTCGTGGCTCTGGCCCTTGCACTCGTCGCACCTCGGGCCGGCGACAAGATCATCGAACTCAAGGTCGATGCCCGTAACACCGACGACGTCGACGTCGAAGACGAAGTGGTCACTCCGGCGGACCGGGTCGACGCCAGCCGCGTCCTCACCATGATTGTCGGGCTCGCCCTGACAACCTATCTGGTCATCCATTACGTCCAAGGCGGCACGGCAACCCTTGACATCGTGAACTGGACCTTCATGGCGCTGATCTTCTTGCTCGTGCGCAACCCGTTCGAGCTCATCGGCTTGATCAAGAACGCCGCCTCCAACGTCGGTGAGATTCTGCTGCAGTTCCCCTTGTACGCGGGAATCATGGGAATCATGACGACGACGGGACTCATCGCCGTCTTCTCCGACTTCCTGGTTGGTATCGCCAATCCGGTCACCTTCGGCGTGCTGGCCCTCCTCTCAGCCGGTCTGGTGAACTTTTTCGTCCCTTCCGGCGGCGGACAGTTCGCCGTTCAGGCACCGATTATGCTCGACGCCGCCGACCGGCTGGGGGTCGATCCGTCGGTGGCCATCATGGCGGTGGCATACGGCGACCAGTGGACGAACATGATCCAGCCGTTCTGGGCGCTGCCGCTGCTGGCCATTGCCGGGCTGAAGATGCGCGACATCCTCGGCTACACGATGGTCACCCTAATCGCTTCGGGCATCGTCTTCGCGGGCATCCTGCTGATCGTGGGCGCGGGCGCCTAGGAACCGGCCAGGCCGCCTCAGACCAAATCCGGACTGCGCGGCCGCTCATCAGCAGCCGCATCCGCTGCCACGGCAAAGGCACTCAGGACCCCGGTTAATGCTGCAATCAGGAAAACGACCCAAGCCGCGGCTACCTCGAGCAGACCGCCGAGCAGCGCCGCGCCTGCCGCCTGACCCACGGCAAGCGCGATGAAGAGGGCCGCGGTGCCCGCCGCTGCCTGCTCCGGCACGCGGTGGGCGGCCCAGACGATCAGGATGCCGGTCAGCGCCACGTAGGTGCCGCCAAAGATTGCCCCCGCGGCAAACGCCGCCACCGGCTCCCCCGCCCAAAAACCAACCGCCGCCGTTGCACCCGCAAGCAGCGCCGACGTCGTCATCCAGCTGCGGCGTAGCCCAATCCGGTCCACCGCATCACCCGAAAATGCGCCGGCCACACCGGCGATGCCGACCAGGACCCAGAAAACCGTTGCCTGGGTTTGGGCCAATCCGCCCGATTCCACGACATGGCTGCGGCCGAAGGTCCACACCCCCGCACTGGCAGCCCCGGCGAGCGCGGCCGCCGCCATCGCGGTCCGCAGCGGAGCCAAGCCTGAGAACGTCAATTTGGCGGCAGCTCTTTCCACCCCATCCGCCCTGCCGGCCCTGACCGTCGCACCGGTCGCCGGGCGGTCGGTCAGCAGCGTCAGGGTGGTCGCCACGGCGGCAATGAGTGCGATCAGCCACCACGCCGTTCGCCAGTTTCCGCTGAGCAGGAGCGCCAACGGGCCGCCCACCGCCACGCCGATCCCGCTGCCGGCATTCACGACAGTCTGGATACGGTCGGCGGCGCGGAAAGGTACGTGGTGGGCCACGAGTGCGACCAGGCCAGGCGACGCGAAACCCGCCCCGGCACCGGCGATCAGGATGCCGGCTGCGAGCATGGCCGGAGATAATGCGGCGGCGACGACGGCGCTGCCCCCTGCCGCTGTGACCCCGGCCAAAAGAATGCTCCAGCGGGGCCGGTCAGCGAGGCGGAAGGCAACGACGGCGGCCAGACAGTAGGCGAGGAAGCTTCCGGAATAGATAACTCCGGCCAGGGACGGCGTCAGCTCGAATTCCGAACTGAAGGCCGGAACAAACAGGCCATAGCTGAAACGCGCGAGCCCATAAGTGGCACCAACCAGTGCGGTCCCGCTGGCAATCAGCGGCAATGCCTTCATGGCACCTCCGTCGCTAACCTTGGACGCCCGTGGATGAATGCGGCTCGCCCACTGGCTTGGATTCCGGTGAACCACGTTGGCGCAGATACACGGCCAGAACCGCCATGGACAAAACGGCCAGGAATTCCGATTGCCAATTCTGCAATGTCCGGCCCCAAAAATCGGGTGAACCCAAATATGTCAACCACGTCCCTGGGTCCTGGAGGTTGGCTAATTGCTGCTCGGCGTGGGCGATAAAGCCGGTGATGGACTGTGCCAGCCAGGAGAGCAGAAAAATCGACCCCATGACCACGACGAGTGAATTGGACAAGAGCGCTGTCCGCCAGCCGCCCGCTTTCGCCCAGGCCGGTGAATCTTCCTGAACGAACTTTCCAACTTTTTGGTTCTCATCGGATTCCAGCCCATGCCGGTCCACGGCCTTCGATTCCGGCGAACCCTTCTGCACGAACCAGACGGTGGCTGCGATCATCAGCGTGAACTGAAGAAACTCAGACTGCCAGTTCTCGGATACATCAACCCCGAATGACGACGACGTCACGTATTGCCAGAACCCGATCTCCTCCAGGCCGGAAGCGACTTGCTGTTCGTTAAAGAGCGCAACGCCGGTAAACGCCTGGCCGATCAGGGAGAGCACGAATAGAGTACCGAAAATCAGGAACAGCCCGTTGTCCCGCATCGTCCGTTTCACCGGGCTATCACCCCGATGAAAATCATGCAGGCGAGTCCTATAGTGATGGTTGCCAGGCAAAGAATAAATGGCCAGCGCATGTCAGCCTCCTTCCACAGCACAGTCGTAGGGGCGTTCGCCGCGGGAAGTGCAGCCGGCGGCAATGACCTTCCATTCCTGACCCGATAACGTCAGGAAAACCGTGTCTTGGCTGAGAACCACCTGGGCATTGCGCCCGTAGGCGCCGGACGATTCCACGCTGCCGGCCGGACCGATCGCAAGTTCCCGGAGCTTGGCGGCACACGTACCGACGTCGTCATCCTCCAGCGTTTCCAGTGTGGTGGCGGTGAGCATCCTGCAGGCGGCTCCATACTCAGAGTCGGCCAGATGTGCATGGAACACTTCGGCCGTCTTCTCCGCTTTTGCAGTGCCGGGATTGAAGGCGGAACAACCCGCCAAAGCCATCAGGGCGATAATCAAAACGACCCCACGGAACGCATATCGCAAAGTACGTCTCCTTATTTTCCCGCTCAACGCTACCCCCGGCAGGAAGTACTTCCAACGAAGCCGGGTTTTCCGGTCCGCCGTGCACTAATCCGGATTAGCATTATGCTGTGCGAGTCAACCACGGCATTGGTCACCTGAGACTGATATCCCAACGCATCGCCGCTCCAATGGAAGCCGGCGCTGCCGACGTCGTGCGGTGGATGACGGCGATGCAGGCCCAGGACTTCAATGGAGCCGTCACATCGGTGGCACTACGGTTCCATGACGGGAGGCGGGAGGCGGTCGTTGCCGCCCTCAACGCAGGGACCGTCGTCCGCTCCTGGCCGATGCGGGGCACGCTTCACTTTGTGCCGGCCGAGGATTTGGGATGGATGTTGAGGTCGACGGCGTCGCGGATCGTCGCAACGTCGGCCCGCCGACACGCTGAACTCGGCATCGACGACCGGCTCATCGCCGCTGCCCGGGACATCGCGGTGGCGAAGATGAGTGATGGAACGCCTCTCAGCCGGAATGACTTGATCGCGCTGTGGCGGCAGGCCGGCCTGTTGGAGATGAAGGAACGCGGTTACCACCTGATCGGGCATCTGGCGATGACCGGAGTGCTGTGTTTCGGCCCGGTCCAGAAGGGTGAACAACTGTTGGTTCTCATCGATACTTGGATTCCGCACCCGCGCCGGCTCGGGCCTGAGGAGGCGCTGGGCGAATTGGCTTTACGGTATTTCCGCAGCCACGGACCGGCGACCGTGAAAGATTTCAGCTGGTGGACCAAACTCCGGGCGGCGGACGCGAAAACCGCCGTCGCACTCGCCAGGCCGAACCTGGAAACCCGCTGGTACGACGGCGTTGAGTACCTGATGGATCCGGCAGCAGCGGCGTTACCGGGCGGCGAAGCGGATGAAACATCCGGGCTGTTCCTGCTGCCTGGTTTTGACGAATACTTGCTTGGTTACCAGGACCGGTCGGCTGCCCTAAGGCCCGACGAGGCCCAGCGAGTTGTCCCTGGTGGCAACGGCGTGTTCCGCCCAACCATCGTTCGCGACAGCCAGGTGCGTGGCACGTGGAAGCGCATCGGAAAGGGCGCCGCTCAAAGGATCGAACCGACGTCGTTCAATGGCAGATTTACCAAAGCGGAACTGCGCCTTATCGAACAACGGTTCACCACATTCGCCTGAGGGTCACTTGCTGACTCCGGGCGCGGGCGCGGGCTTCGGTCAGACCACCATACCGACGTTCAGCGGGGTCCTTTCAGCTGCCCGAGAAGTGCACCCAGATGCCGATGACCCAAACGCTCGCCGCCAGGCATGCCAATCCGCACTCCACCAGGATGCCGATGCCCGTCGCTTTCAAGGCGGCCCAACTGGAGGAAACGGCAGCCTGGAAATCACGCTGACGGATGAATTCCGCCAGCAGGAGACCCACAGCAAATCCGACGAACAACCCCACTACGGGGATCAGGAACAGCCCGGCGACGGCGAAGACCAGTGCCACGAGAATGGAACGGTTCGGAATTTTCCGCCGCTTGAGCCGGCGCCCCGTCAGTACCGCACTGGCAAGCATTCCGCTGGTCAGCAGCAGCGCCCCGGCACCGAAAACGATCCAGCCCGTCGTGCTCTGCACAGTCACCGCCCACACCAGGAGGGCGGCGGCGACCAGCAGTGATCCCGGCAGCACAGGAACGACGACGCCGATAACGCCGACCACAATCAATAACGCACATACGATGGCGATTACGACCGAAATGTCCACGGCGCTCCTTGTCCTGCCACGGGCTCTTCCGATAGAGCCTATCGGAGCGGGCGGCGGCTGCCGCCTTCGAAAACCGGACTTTGCAGCCATGTTGAATGACAGCCGGGTGGTTCCTGACAGTTTGCCTGCTGCCTCCGGCTCCGCCTAACCTCGGCACTATGGACGAAAACACGGCGCAGGACGCAGTCGAGAGCGCAGGGGTTGCCGCTTCGGGGATTTGGGATTTCCTTCTCGATAAACCCCTGCGTATCGCGATCATCATTGTCATCGGCATAGTGCTGAACCTGATCCTGCGGTTGATCATCCGCAGGGCCATGGACCACATTGCCAAAGGTGATGCCGCGAAGCTGGACAACGAGGTGGTACCCGCCGAAACGGGTCAGGCGCAGGAGACCAAGCATTGGCTCATTCAGGATTCGCCGTTAGCGAACGCCCGCAGGGCACAGCGCGCCAAGACTGTCGGCTCGGTGCTGCGGTCGCTGTCTACTATCGTCATCACCGTCCTAGTGGGCCTAACGGTCATGTCCGAGCTTGGCTTCGACATGGCACCGGTGCTGGCAAGCGCGGGTATCGTCGGTGTCGCGCTTGGTTTCGGCGCGCAGGCACTGGTCAAGGACTACCTTTCGGGGCTGTTCATGGTGGCCGAGGATCAATATGGGATTGGTGACTTTGTCGACCTGGGAGATGCCTCCGGCGAGGTCGAGAATGTCGGCCTGAGGATCACCCAGCTCCGCGATCTCGATGGGACGCTGTGGCACGTCCGCAATGGTGAGGTGCTGCGCGTGGGGAACTTCTCACAGGGCTGGGCACGCGCCGTCCTGGATATCCCGATTCCTTACGAATCCGACCTTGATCACGTCAGTGAGCTCATCCTTCAGGCAGCTAAAAAGATGCGGATGGACAGGCAATGGCGCCGTCTCATCCTGGATGAACCCGAAGTCTGGGGTGTCCAAGCACTCACCGGTGAATCTGTCACCATTCGTCTCGTGCTGCGGACCAAGCCCCTGGAGCAGTGGGGGGTTGCCCGTGAAATGCGCGCACGGCTGAAGTCCGAACTCGACGCCGCAGGACTGCAGATCCCGCTGATGAACCAGGCTGTCATCAAGGATGGCAACAACACTGTTTTCGCCGGGAGCGGCAGCCTGGACGGCAAAGACGGCGGTCAGCTTGGGCCGACGTCGTAACCGGAACGTGACAAGCGCCATATCAGGCAGACCATAAAGGAACGGTAACACGCCGGGCAGTTTGATCTCGGTTTTGCAACGATTATAAAAATGTCGTAGGGTTGCGTGAGATCCCGTTCGGGAGATGGGACTGCTGGGACTCACCTGGCAGTCGGAAATGCCCGGTGCTGCAGCATGCTATACGCCGCCAATGCAGTCATCGTTAAAGACCTCAATTTGTCAGGGGCAGGCGGCGTCGCGAGGAAATCCGGGGACGGATGGAGCGCAAGCAGCCCTTCGGAGCATCGCAACCCTCATGAAAAACACCACCTTCACCCGCACTGCACGCCGCGGCCTCGCCATTGCAGCCATGACCACCGCTGCTGCCGGCCTCACCGCGACCTCAGCCTCGGCCGCTTCCACTGCCACGTGGGATGCCCTCGCCCAGTGCGAAAGCGGCGGAAACTGGAGCATCAACACCGGAAACGGCTTCTCCGGCGGCCTGCAGTTCACTCCAAGCACCTGGTCCGCCTTCGGCGGCACCGGCGCTCCCCAGAACGCCAGCAAGGCTGAGCAGATCGCCGTCGCCGAGCGCGTCCAGAACACCCAGGGCTGGGGCGCATGGCCTGCATGTGCCGCCGAGCTCGGACTCTCCGGCGGTGGCGGCGCACCTGTCGCAACCGGCGGCGCTGCTGCCGAGAGCCAGGTCAGCACGCAGTCACAGGTTCAGGCACCCATCGAGCAGCCCGCTCCGGCACCTGCTCCCGCACCTGCCCCGGCTCCCGCACCTGCCCCAGCACCGGCTCCCGCGCCTGCACCGGCACCTGCTCCCGCCCCTGCGCCTGCTCCGGCACCTGCTCCCGCACCGGCACCTGCTGCTCCGGCCGCAGCCGTCAGCGGCGAGACCTACACCATCCAGTCCGGCGACACGCTCGCCAAGATCGCCGAGAAGCTGGGCGTCCAGGGCGGATGGCAGGCCCTGTACGAGGTCAACGCCGATACCCTCATCAGCGCCGATCTCATCTTCACCGGAGACGTTCTGCAGCTCCCGGCTCAGTAACACCTCCGTATCGCGCAAATGCGCTCCTTGCTGGCATTCTTTGCCGGCGCGGAGCGCATTTCGTGTTTAACTGACGGAGATGCTTCCGTGTGTTGGAATTGAGGCATGCGAACCGATTTCCGCCGCGATGACCTTTCCGCCCGCGAATTTTATGCCCTGCTGAACTCGGTGGTTGTGCCCCGTCCGATCGCATGGGTTTCATCCACCTCAGAAGCGGGCGTGGACAACCTGGCACCGCATTCGTTCTATACGGTCGCTTCCGTCAATCCGCCGATTATCCAATTCACCTCAGTCGGCGAGAAGGATTCGCTTCGGAACATTGAGGCTACAAGAGACTTTGTGGTCAATCTGACGCCGGAAAACCTTTTCGAACAGGTCAATGCCACCGGCACCAATTTCCCGCCGGACGTCAGCGAGTTCGACGCCGTTGGGCTCACCCGGGAGCCGGCCCTGACCGTTGCGGCCCCACGGGTAAAAGAATCTCCTGTTGCTCTTGAGTGCCGGCTGTATAAGACGCTGCCGATCGGTGACTGCACCGTGGTTTTCGGCGAGGTCCTGCACGCAGCAATCGCCACCGAGGTGCTGGACGGCCCGCATCCCAGAGTCGAGATGCTGCAACCACTTTCCCGCCTGGGCAAAGACCAGTGGGGCACCGCCGGCCATATCCGTGAGATCAAACGGATCCGCGCCGCGGACTGGCCGGGCCACTACGAGCGGTAGCGGATTTGCAGACGTGAACGCTCGTAGCGTTTGCCCCGGGAGTAGAACTCGCCATGCGAGTGGACAAATGGCGTGTCTGGGTGACGTTCTACTCCCCGCCCGAACGCCAACCGGTCAGTTCGGGTTGTCGGCGGTGAAGTGGATGCCATGGAATTGTTTGCGCCAGGCAGAGACCTCGGGGCCAACCTGTTCCGGATTGGTATCCGGATCCAGGCCACGGGCGATAAAGCCTGCCAGCTCCGGCATATCCGCCGGCCCCATGCCACGCCGGACGATTTCCGGCGTGCCGATACGCAGACCGTTCATATCCCCTTCAACCAGCGGCCCGGGCAATCCGATCCCGCAGGCCAGCAGATTGGCCTTCCGGAGCCGGTGCGCGACCTGCTGGCCGCCGCCATACGATGCCGCCGGTATTCCGAACTGGTGGGACGTCGTGCCTCCCCTGCCCGCTGCGAAGATTTCCACGCCCCGGTCGGCCAGTTCAGCAGCGAGGGACTGGGCAGTTTCGATCATCGCCCGTGCGTAGTCCGCTCCGGCAACTTTCCAATCGACCATGGTGACGGCGAGCGCAGCGGTCTTGCCGGCGTCGAAATTTGCGGTCAGTCCGGGAAAGGCGATGGAGTCAAGCCGCTGGGCGAGGTCGGCGTCGTCGGTGACAATCAGCCCACTGGGTGGACCGCCGAGGCTTTTGTAGGTGCTCATAGTCATCAAATGCGCACCCTCTGCCAAGGGTTGCGGCCACGCCTTTCCGGCGATCATTCCGCACAGATGCGCCGCGTCAAAGAGGACGTACCCATCGACTTCGTCGGCGATCCCGCGGATGGCGGAGATTGGGTGCGGGAACAGATTCAGGCTGCCGCCGACGGTGATCAGTTTCGGCCGGACTTCATGCGCCAGGGTCCGCAGGGCGTCGACGTCGATGGTGTAGCCGTTCGCATGAACCGGAGCGGGCACCGTGTTGAGACCGTACATTCCGGCCGCACCGGGTGCATGATGGGTGACATGTCCGCCGATATCGGCCGGTGGGGCAATGATCGTGTCTCCGGGTTGGCAGGTCGCCATGAAGGCGTAGAGATTCGCCAGGGCACCGGAGCCGACCCGGACTTCGGCATACCGGGCGGAAAAGACCTCTGCGGCGAGTTCGGCGGCAATGATCTCGATCCGCTCGATGGCCTCCAGACCCATCTCATACTTGTCGCCCGGATACCCCAGCGAGGGGCGGCCAAGCTGGGCCGAAAGCATCGCCTCCGCCCTCGGATTCATCACATTGGTGGCGGGATTCAGGTTGACCGCGTCGGCATCATGAATCGTGCGGTTCTGCTCGACCAGGCGGTCCAGCTCGCCGAGGACGCCGGCAGGGCTGTCCGCCGCGGTGGCTTCCGAGACGCGGCGCACGAGATCCTCACTTGGTGCGGGGACCCAGGAGCGGGCCGACAGTGCAGGGAACACGGAGACTCCTTTTACAGGAACGACGGCGGCGCGTGCAGAGACGCTGGAATCAGCACAGGCTGGTTCTATACTCAGTCTGAGACGGAAACCTTCCACCGTCTATTGATGATTTTTGCCAAGCTTGTGAAGGATCTGCGGATGATTGACCCGGAACGCCTCAGCCTGCTCCTCGAGTTCGACCGGCTCGGCACGCTGACACGTGTGGCCGAAGCCCGCTTCCTGTCCACCTCCGGTGTCAGCCAGCAACTCGCTGTCCTGGAGCGCGAGGCCGGGGTCCGCCTGCTCGAGCGCCATGGCCGGCGGGTGCGGCTGACCGAAGAGGGCGCACTGCTGGTGCGCCATGGGCACGGCATTCTTGCCTCCATCGAGGCGGCCGAAACCGACCTGCAGGCCAGCCGCACGAAAGTTGCGGGCACAATCCGGATCGGCGCATTCTCCAGCGGAGCGCGCGCCCTCCTCCCCCGGACCTGCAACGCGCTCGACGAACGATTTCCGGACCTGAATATCACCGTGAGTGAGAGTGAATCGCACGAGAGCCTGCGCCGCTTGGCGGTGGGAGATATCGACGTCGCCGTCGTCGACTCCTTCGCGGAGGAACCGTTGATCGATGAGAGCCTGGTCGGCGAACTGCTGATGAAGGACCGCCTGCTCGCCGTTTTGCCGCCGGGCCATCCCCGGGCAAAGGCGCGGTCGATCAGAATTGAGGAGCTCGCCGAAGACCCGTGGCTGCTGGAGGAATCGAAAACCTACCTCGGCGCCTTTGTGCAGCGCGCCTGCGTGGAAGCCGGTTTCCGTCCCTCTGTGGTTGCCCGCTTCCACAATGCCGACGTCGGACTCGCCTTTGTTGCCGCCGGCCGCGGGGTGACGGTGCTGCCGGAACTGGCCGTCACCGCCGTCGGACCGGATATTGTCACCGTGCCGCTGGCGCCAGCCACCCGGCGTCGGATCATCGCAGTCGTGAGAAGGACGAACCAGCGCCGACCGGGAGTTCAAGCCGTCGTCGCGGGGCTCAAGAGCACCAGCACCAGGTTGGGCCGCCAGGAACAGCGTGACGGCCATGAGACTGAACCGGGCATTCCGGCGCTGGGGAATCGGGTACGGGGCAATCCGTTACGGGGCAATCCGGCGCACGGCGAATAGCGCCAAGCTAAGCTGGCCAGTGAATCCAACCCGGGAGGTAAGTATGAGTTCTGTCGCCGTCTATGTTGGCTGTGCCGCGGGGAAGTCGATCGATACGTTTGAGCTCGACCTCGAAAAAGGGGTGCTGTCGGGCCATGGCCGGTTCCAGGCTGAGGACGAGGTCCAGTGGCTCGCGACCGGCCCCGACGGAAGCATGTTGTACGCCGCAGTCCGTTCGGATCCGCCGAGCGTAATCTCCCTTCAGGCCTCAGGTTCAACCTCGAGCTCAGCCTCAGGTTCAGGTTCAACCTCAGGCTCCAGACTCCACCAGGCCGGTACCGCACCGCTGGCCGCCTCAATGGCCTACCTGTCCCCCGACCACAGCGGCACCCATCTACTCGCGGCTTCCTATAACGATGACGTCGTGACGGTCAGCAGCATCGGCGACGGCGTGGCCACCGGCGCGCGGACTGCCCTGGTCATTCCCGGCAGGCACGCCCACACCGTGCTCCCCTCACCCGACAACAAGTACGTCTATGCCACAGCTCTCGGCGATGACCTGACCGCCTGGTGGGCCTTCGACCCCGCAACAGGAAAGCTGGACGACGGCGGCACGATCGCCTCCGAGCCGGGCAGCGGACCCCGGCATTTGCGCTTCTCCAACTCGGGCTACCACGTCTATGTGCTGCACGAGATGGCCGGGACCGTCACAGTTTTCGAACGCGACGCCGCCACGGGCTTGCTCACGGAGCGGCAGTCTGTGTCCTCCATCCCCGAACACCTGCAGCTGATCCCCGGGCGGGTCCGCGACGGATCGGTTCCCAAACCGGGCCCGGACGCAATTTGGTGCGCGGAGCTGCGGCTAACGCCGGATAACCGCTCCCTCTACACCACCGAACGGTCCAGCAGCACCATTACGGCATTTGGGGTCGACGGCGGCAGTGGCGAGCTCACCTACCTGGGCTCGTTCCCTACGGAAGCCCAGCCACGCGGCATGAATATCACTCCGGATGGCCAATACCTGCTGGCGTGTGGCGAAGTGTCCAGCCGGTTGTCCGTTTATCAGATCGACCAGCCCACGGGAGCACTGGCGTTCCTGGACAGCTACGAGTGCGCTGCCGGCCCGCGCTGCATCGAATTCAGCCCGGAATCAGCGTAACGATCAGCACCATCGGCAGGATAGACGACGCCGTCGTAATTAACGCAGCCTGGCGGGCAAGACCGGGTCCGCGGTTGTAGCGGATCGCCGCAATCAGAACGTTCTGGGCGGTGGGCAGGGCCGCAAACAAGGTGACGGCAAGCAACAGGATGCCTGAGAGCTGGAATACGAAGAAGGCAAGCACGAACGTCAGCGCCGGGTGGATGACGAGCTTCAGCACCGAAATCAGTGTGAGATCCACCCGTGGCGGCGGCGAAGTCATCCGCCATCCCGATGACAGCGAAAGGCCGAAGGCGATCAACGCTCCAGGCACCGCCATGCCGGCCACCAGCTCGATCGGTTGATAGATGAGGTCCGGGATAGTCATTCCCGTTCCGGAAGCGAGCATGCCCAGCCCGCTGCCGATGGTGATCGGGTTGTGCAGTGGCCGGAAGACGCGCTTCCACACCGGATCGGAGGCCTTTTGCGCGTCGAGGTCGAGAATGGCGTAGGCGGCGGGCGCCATCACCACAACCTGGAACAGCATTACCGGGGCCACGTAGGCGGCGTCGCCCAGGACGAAAACGGTGATGGGTATGCCGAGGTTTCCGGCGTTGACATACGAGGCGGCGAGCGCGCCAATCACCGTCTCACCGGTGCTGCGTTTCAAGGCGAACCGCGCGATGCCTGCGTAGAGAAGCGCGATCGCGGTGGTCGAAAGTGCCGTCACTGCCAACCCCGGAGAGATGACGGCATTGAGATCCGCCTCCGTCAGGGTGACGAACAGCAGGGCGGGCGTACCGGCCGAAAACACCAGCCGCGAGATTACCTGCTGCGCGTCGGTTCCGAGCACGTTGAACCGTCCAAGAACGAAGCCGACGGCGACCACGAGGGCGATAACGGCGAAGCCTTCGAGCACTCCCGCCACGTTCACCTCCCGCTATGTAGATACCTCCAGCCATCCAGTGGCCGTGGCGTACGCCGACTCGTCACCGTGGCGATATTGTCACCGTGGCGATATTACCGCCGTCGGACGTCCGGCACCCATCCGGGGAACCAAATAAGACGCCGTGACTCGGTTGCCGCCGCCGTGCTGACGGTAGGGCGTAACCTTCCAAGTGGTGACTGCCCAATCTAATGTGAAGGAGTTAGCAGACAATGCACAATGCCGACGACGGCGGGCCGGTAGTTGATCTGGTTCTCCTCCACGGCTGGGCCTGCCCGGCGGGTTACTGGAAACCACTGCAACGCGGGCTTGGGCAGTTGGGGCACTCCGCCGCCGCTCCTCCGCTTCCGGGTTACGGGGACGCGCCGTTGCCGGACGGATTCGAGTGGGGCGTCGGAACGGTTGCCGAGCTTCTCGCTGCGGAATTTGCCGCCCGCCGGCAGGCACCTGTTCATCTGGCGGGCCACTCCCTCGGCGGAAGCATCGCGGCCACGATCGCCGCACGGTATCCCGAACTCGTTGCTTCGGTGACGCTGCTCGGAATGGTGCCCACCGCGCCGTCGTCCGCATCTCGCGAACTGCTCACCCGTCTGTTCCTGAACGGTCCCATCCGCGAGGATGCGATCCAGTTCTGCCTCAACGCCTGGTATGGAAACTCTCCGACGGATGATGCCGCGATGACGCATGCACCCTTCGGGATCCGCCGGAACGTCCTCGACGCCAGCCTGCTCGCCGCGCTCGACGGGGTTGAACAGGACGTTCCCGGCCTGCTCACCGTACCGGTGCAGGTCATCATCGGCGCTGCGGACAAGACACGTCCGCTGGCCGAAGTGCAGGGATACGTCGACTCGCACGCCGGAACGGACCTTGCCGTCATACCGGGAGCCGGCCATATGGTGCATTGGGAAGCGCCGCAAACCTGCGCGGAGCGGATTCACGCCCTGATCACACCCTGAGATTCCCTGCTGATGGGAGCATTCATGCCCAGGCAGGGCGGGAATAACGCCGCGTGGCCGGCCGCTCTACAGGTGAACGCATCGTGGAGAGGAAAACATGCTGGAGGCGATCGTGATCGGCGCAGGCCAGGCCGGCCTGTCCGCCGCCTATCACCTGAAGCGCCTGGGACTGGTTCCGGAAGAGGACTTCATCGTCTTGGATTCCAATGACGGCCCCGGCGGCGCGTGGCGGCACCGCTGGCCCTCCCTGACCCTCGGCGCGGCGCACAACATTCACGATCTTCCCGGGATGCCGCTCGGCGAACCGGACCCGAACGAGCCTGCGTCCGCCGTCGTCTGCCGTTACTACCAAAAGTATGAGGGCGAATTCGAGCTTCCCGTGCACCGTCCGGTATCGGTTTCCAAGGTTGAGTCCGACGACGGCACAAGTGTCCGGTCCGACGACGGCACAAGCGGCGGGCCCAACGGCCCCAACAGCAGAGGCATCGATCGCGCCACCGATGCGCCTCTGACAGTCCACACCAACACCGGCACCTGGCAAACGCGGACCTTGATCAACGCCACCGGCACCTGGGACCGGCCGTACTGGCCGTACTATCCCGGCCGCGACCGCTTCCAAGGACGCCAGCTCCACACCCACGATTTCTGTTCCGCCGATGAATTCCGCGGCCAGCACGTCGTCGTAGTCGGGGCCGGCACGTCGGCCGTCCAGTTCCTGCTGCAGATTTCGAAAGCCGCCACCACCACCTGGGTCACCCGCCGGCCCCCGGACTTCACCGACCGTCCCTTCGACGCCGAGTGGGGCCGCGACGTCGAACGGCGCGTCCGCGAGCGCACCGCGGCCGGATTACCGCCATTGAGCGTTGTCGCCACGACGGGTCTGCCGCTGACTCCGGAGTATCAAAAGGGAATTGACGACGGCGTCCTCATCGCCCGTCGTATGTTCACCTCGATCACGGAGGACTCGGTGGTGTTCGACGACGGCACGGAGGTGAAGGCCGACGCCATTCTGTGGGCGACCGGTTTCCGCGCCTCGCTCGACCACCTCGCACCGCTGCATCTGCGCGAGTCCGGCGGAGGCATCAGAACCGACGGCGTGAAAGTCGCGAAGGATCCGCGGGTATTCCTGACCGGATACGGCGCTTCGGCCTCAACCCTGGGAGCAAACCGTGCCGGGCGGGCAGCCGCCACCGCAGTGATGGCGCAGCTTTACCCGTGGTCGATCCAGCAGGCCAGAACGGCTGAAGCAACCGCGTAGGCTGCATCGCTTGGTGTCGAGGTGCCGTTCACGCCCATCTTGCCGCTCAGTCCAGTGGCATCAACCTCGAGAGTTTTACCATCCGTGATGAAGGCAACCTTGCCGTCTCCGGTGGCGAAGCCGGGCCTGCCCAGGCCAAGCATTCCCTTGAACTCCTCGGGGCTCCCCAGACTCTCCCTCAACGACTCGTAGTAGGCCTTGCCCTTCTCAGCGTCGGTGGCATCATGCACCGTCAGCACCAAGGGTCCGCTTTCCAGGTCATAGGTACAGGTGAAAGTCGGCTGATCCCATGTCGATGACGGCACGGGGGCTTCCTTGAGGTCGAAGAAGCTGGTGATGCTCTTGACCACTTGGCCGTTGCACACCATCCGGGCGGCGTCCGATGGCTCGCGGACAGTCTGCTCGGTGGACTTCTTGGCGGACTCCTCGGTTCCGTGCCCGGCGGCCCCATGTTCGGCCCCGGACATTTCTGTTCCGTCGGCCATTGTATGGGTGTCTCCACCATGAGACTCGGACTCGGAGGAAGGTGCAGCCGCCGAGGACGACGCGGGCGAATCTTCAGGCGAAGCGGAGGTGGAAGCTGCGCAACCGGACAGCAATACCGACGCTATGGCGACAGCGCCCAGCCAACTCTTGTGTTTCATTCCGTATCTCCACTCCGACAATTGGTAGTCAATCTACTAGTCATTCGTCGGCAGCGGCAGGGCGGATGGGTCAGACAGCCAGGTTCCTCACCGGCGCCGATGCCGTCCACCTGCACGTGTTCGTCGTGGACTGATCCCGGATTACCCGTGCAGCCACGACGCAGCGCATCACAGTGCCTTGAGCTGCTCCGTCACGTCACTGACCGACTTCTTTGCATCCCCGAACAGCATCGTCGTTTGCGGTTCATAGAACAACCGGTTCTCGATCCCGGCAAACCCGGCATTCATCGAACGTTTCAGCACGATAACCGACTTTGCCGCGTCAACGTTGAGCACCGGCATTCTGTGGATCGGTGAGCTCGGGTCGGTGCGTGCCGCAGGGTTGGTGACGTCGTTGGCGCCGATGACCATGGCGACGTCGGTGCGGGCGAACTCGCCGTTGATGTCGTCCATATCTTTCATCGCGTCGTACGAAACGTCCGCCTCGGCGAGGAGCACGTTCATATGCCCGGGCATCCGTCCGGCAACGGGATGAATCGCGTACTTCACCTCAACGCCTTTGGACTCCAGCATCATGGCCATGTCCTTGACTGCAAGCTGCGCCTGGGCCACCGCGAGTCCATAGCCCGGAACCACGATGACCTGATTGGCGTAGGCAAGCTGAATGGCGACGTCAGCCGCGGAAGTGGCTCTGACCGTGCGTTCTCCGTCCGATTCCTGGGCTGCAACTGCTCCCCCGCCAAAGCCGCCCGCCACGATGGCAGCGATCGATCTGTTCATGGCCGTGGCCATGAGCTTGGTGAGAATTGTGCCGGAAGCACCCACAATCATGCCGGCCACCATCATCGCCACGTTGTTCAGGGCCAGACCGGCCGCCGCCGCGGAAATTCCAGTCAGCGCGTTGAGCAGCGAAATGACCACGGGCATGTCGGCGCCGCCGATAGGGAGCACGACCATCAGCCCGAGCACCGCGGAGATAATGAGGATCACCGGGAACCACCAGGGACTCACGCCGGTGGAGGCTGCTCCGATTCCGATGACGACGGCGACCACGACCGCCAGCAGCAGGATCAGGATATTCACCGGCTGCTGCAAGCGCCCCATGCTGATCGGCCGTCCCGGCAGGATGCCCTGCAGCTTGCCGAAGGCGACCACCGATCCCCAGAAGGATATCGAGCCAATGATCGAGGCTAAAAGGGAAGCGACGACGACGGGAACCACCAGGCCATCGGCCGACTCCAGGCCGCTGAAACCGTCACTCTCCAGGAATTCCCCCCATGCGATCAAGGCGACCGTTCCGCCTCCGACACCGTTGAAGAGGGCCACCAGCTGGGGTATGGCCGTCATTTTTGTGCGCAGCGCGGGCGGAATGCCCAGAGCCACGCCGATCACCAGACCTGCAATGATCAGGAACCAATTCGATGTGGCACGGATTTCGATCAGGGTTGCGACGACGGCGAGCGCCATGCCGGCCGCGGCGATTTTGTTGCCACGCACCGCCGTCCTGGGCTGGGTCAGCCCCATGAGACCGTAGATGAAGAGCCCGACGGCGATGATGTACAGACCGTAGACCAGCTGATCCATCAACGATCCTCCGCCTTGGTCGAACGGGCCGGCGTCTTCGCCTTGAACATGGACAGCATCCGGTCAGTCACAACGAATCCACCGACCACGTTCACGGTCCCGAAGACGATGGCGACGAAGCAGATGGCCTGCATTAGGAAACCTGGATCGTCCACCGTCCCAAGTATGATCAGAGCTCCCAGCAGCACAATGCCGTGAATCGCGTTGGTCCCCGACATCAGCGGTGTATGCAGCGTGTTGGGCACTTTCGAGATGACGGCGAAGCCGACGAATCCCGACAGCACCAGGATGGCCAGGTTGGCAAGGAAGAAGTCCATGGTCAGCTTTCGGTCGGGGTTGCCCTGGTGACACACGCTTTGGCGAGGATCTCGTCGTCGTAATCCGGTTCCAGCCGGCCGTCCTTCACCAGGAGATCGAGAAGCGATGTGAGGTTCTTGGAATACAGTTCGCTGGCATGTTCGGGCATCTCCGCGGGAAGGTTGAGCGGCGAGGCGATGGTCACATCGTTCTTGACCACGACCTGTCCCGGTTCCGTCAGCTCGCAGTTGCCTCCGGTCTCGCCCGCAAGGTCGATCACGACGCTTCCCGCTTTCATTCCCTTCACGGCGGCCGCAGTCACAAGCCGCGGGGCGGGCCGCCCGGGAACGAGCGCCGTCGTAATCACGACGTCGGATGCCGCGACCGCGTCCTGCAGCGCCTGCTGTTGCTGGGCGCGTTCGTCGTCGGTCAGTTCGCGGGCGTAACCGCCCTCGCCGGCAGCATCGATGCCGAGGTCCAGCCAGGTCGCGCCGACCGAGCGCACCTGATCGGAGACTTCGGGACGGACGTCGTACCCCGTCGGCCGGGCGCCGAGCCGCTTGGCTGTGGCGAGCGCCTGCAAACCTGCGACGCCGACACCGAGGACGAGGACACCGGCGGGACGGACTGTACCTGCCGCCGTCGTCAGCATGGGAAAGAAACGCGTGGACAGCGAGGCGGCCAGCAACGTCGCCCGGTATCCGGCCACGTTCGCCTGCGATGACAGCGCATCCATTACTTGTGCGCGCGAGATGCGTGGGATGGCCTCCACCGCGTAGGCCGTGACGCCCGCTTTCCGCAGTGCCGCGATGGGGTTGTCCGCATTCCGCGGAGCCAGGAAGCCGATCAGTGTCGCGCCCGGCGACAAGCGCCCGATCTCTGCCGGAGCCGGAGGAGCCACCTTCAGCACGACGTCGGCGGACCAGGCATCACCAAGTTCGGCCCCGGCATCGACGTAGAGTTCGTCGGGCATCAGGGCTCCGAGCCCCGCCCCCGGCTCCACAATCACCCGCAGGCCTTTCGACGCCAGTCCGGCGACAGCCTTGGGGACCAACGCAACGCGCCGTTCACCCACATTGGCCTCTTTGACGACCCCCACGCTCAGTCGCGGTTCCTCGCTCTGCATGCTTCGTTCCTTCTCACGATGTGGGAAACCGGCCTGCAGCCTTCGGCCGTCCCCCACTGTTTCCAACACCGATACGCTTGCAACGCATCCGCACTGTAGATTCACCGATCAGCATACAACGGTCTCACTGTCATCAGGCGTAAGCATTCGGCAGCCTCGCATTGTTCCGGTCACCGGCGAATGGCAGGGCAGAGCCGTCGACCGTGCTGGTGATCGTGGAGGAACGTGGCGCGGCTATGCCGGCAGGGAACTGAGATATTTCGCGAGCGCACCGGGGGCTGAGCGTGGTGCCTGGGCTTCGACGACGCTGTTGTAGTTGGTGTTCGTGTTCACGTCGTAGGTGAGCAGCCGTCCGTCGGTGGCTTCGATGAACTCGATCCCGCATACTTCCAGGCCGACCCGGCGGGTGAACTCCAGATACTTCTCCAGGACCGGGTGGTCGAAGTCCTCGCGCAGACTGAACAATTGCTGGTCCGGCTCCGGCTCGATCGTGGCACCCGGCGGCATGATCGGCCGACCGGTGGTGGGGTCGATCTCGCAGGCGTCTGCCGGGCAGAGCTGGAATCCGCCGCGGGCTGTGTCGGCCTTGATCGCGTAGATGAATTCGCCGCCGACAATTTCGGCACGGGTGATGAAGGGTTCGGCGGCCTGAACGAACTCCTGGATCAGCGTGATGCCATCCTGTGGTTCTTCGAACTCGTCGGAGCGGACATAGTCTTCCAGTTCCGCGAAGGATTCGAACTTGCGAACGCCGAGCCCTTTGCCGCCCTGATTGTGCTTGGTGATGAACGGCGTCGGAAACCCCTTGGCCGCCGTCAATATCTGGTCCCGCCCGATGGCGGCAACCGTATGCGGAGTATCAATCCCGGCCGCTCGGAGCGCCGTCAGCTGATCGACTTTGCTCATTTCCAGCTCGAGCACCCGCCGTCCGTTGACCGTGCGGCATCCGTGCGCCTCCAGCCACGCCAGCACCGCCCGGGTGTAGTCCTTGGACAGATTGTGATCCCGGGTGTGGGACGAGGCGCTGATCCGGGACCAGAAAATCCCCTCGGGCGGCGTCGAATCAAGATCAAGCGTGCCCTCGGTCAGCAGCCACTCCTCGAAGGCGAGTCCCTCCCGCTCGAATGCATGCGCAAAGGGTGGAAACCACTCCGGGTTCTCGTGCAGGGCGAAGATCTTGGGCTGTGCCTGGCTCATGGAGCGCCTTTCGTGGAATTTTCGGTCCTCTTGATGTAAGTCGGGCGGGTTCGTCAGTATTTCCGGTCGGATCAGGCACCATTCCGGATCTGGCGTCGTCCCGGAACTGGCGTCCCGCCCGCGCTACTGGTTCGGCTCGATGAAGATGTCGTTGCCCGGACCCATCGGTATCTCAAAGAAGTAGAACACCGTGAGCACGCCGACCCAGGAGAGCCAGAAGGGAATGACGAACGGCAGCATCCGCGCCATCACCGTGCCCAGCCCCGCGCTCGGTTCGTATTTCCGCAGCATGGCCAGCAGCACAATCATGTATGGGTTCAGCGGCGTGAGGACCTGGGTCGCGGAGTCGCCCACCCGGAAGGCGCCCTGGATGAACGCCGGTTCGTAGCCGAGCAAGGCGAAGAGCGGCACGAAGACGGCCGCCATCAACGTCCACATGGCCGAGCCGGAAATGATGAACAGGTTGAGCACCGAGGCGAGCAGGATGAACCCGATGATCGCCGCGTACCCGGTCAGGCCGATCGCCTCCAGACCGCTGGCCCCGGCGACGGCGATCCACTGGCCGATGCCGGACCAGTTGAACAGCGCGATGAACTGGCCAAGGATGAACGCCAGCACCAAAAACCCCGTCATGTCCTTCAGCGCCTGGCCCATTACCTTCGGGACATCACCGGCGGTGGCGATGCTTCCGACCAGTTTCCCGTATACCAACCCGGGGATG
This sequence comes from Arthrobacter monumenti, assembly GCF_054511255.1. NCBI lineage: Bacteria > Bacillati > Actinomycetota > Actinomycetes > Micrococcales > Micrococcaceae > Arthrobacter > Arthrobacter monumenti. The sequence goes on from NZ_JBTNCY010000008.1 coordinate 187,267, forward strand.
GTGAACATCGTGAAGACGACAAACACGATCGATCCCAGCAAGGGCGACTCGGGCAGGAAGCCACCGTTCCCGTTCCGCCAAGGTGAATCCGGCAGCAGCACCGTGACAATGATGACGACGGCGACGGCGGCACCTGACAACATGGCCCACTTCAGGGCACGCTTCTCAACCGGTTCGAGATGGGGACTGAGCGACTGATTGGACGCCTTGCCCGTTCCGCCTTCAACCTCACCGTCGTCGTCGGCAGTTTCATCCCGCGGGATCCCCTGCCGGTCCAGCCGTGGCTCCAGAATTTTGTCGATCACAAACCCTGCAATCACCATCAGCACCGCGGCGGAGACAAAGTTGAAGAAGTAGTTCGACAGCGGCGTCACCGGAGCTCCCGGATTCGGCAGACCCTCCGTGACCGCCGTCGTAATTCCCGCGAACAGAGCGTCCAGGCTGGTGACGAGCATTGTCGTCGAATATCCCGCGCCGGCAGCGGCGAACCCACCGAGCAGACCGGCCACCGGGTGTCTGCCGGCGGCCTTGAACACCAGCGCGGCCAGCGGCGGAATGACCACGAAGGCGGCGTCGGACATGATGGAACCGAGCACGCCCACGACGCCGACAGCGTAGGGCAATGCCCAGCGCGGCGCGGATCCGAAGGCCCGGCGGATCATCGCGGCCAGCATGCCGGATTTTTCCGCGACACCAACCGCCAGCAGGATGGGCAGCACGGTGGTCAATGGCGGGAAACCGAGGTAGTTCGGTCCCAGGTTCTGCGTAAACCAGGTCAGCCCTTCGCCGGTGAAGAATCCGCGGATCTCGGTGACTTCATCGCTGCCCGGAAGCCGTACCGAGACGTCTGCCCAGGCCATGGCAGTGGAGACAACAGCCGTAATGCTGAACAGAATGATGAACAGCATGAACGGGTCGGGCAGCTTATTGCCGACGCGTTCGACGCCGTTGAGGAACTTGTCCGTAATGCTGGTGCGTTCCGCGGTGGTCGAAGTCATAGACTCTTCCTCTTGCTCCGTAAATTGGGGTTTTGGAGGTGAATTAGGAGTGTCAGTCGAAGTAGCGCGGCACGTCGATCGCGCCGCCGTCGTCGTCAAATTCCTGCTGGACGCCGGCACGCAGCTGCTCGTCACAGAGCCAGTCGAGTGCGGTCAACGCCAGTCCGGCCGCGCCATCCAACGCGCCCGACTCCGCCGCCCGGCTGTTGGCTGCCGCCGCGAAATCCCTGGTATGCAGCGCCACATTCGGGTCGGCGATCCTGATTAGCGGGTGAATCCCGGGAATCCGGTAGCTGACGTTGCCGAAGTCGGTGGACGCAGCCAGCGTTTCGGAGACGACGCCGGCAGGCAGCGGCTTCCTGCCCCGGCGTTGCTGGGCCTTAACCCAGCGGCCGGTCAACGCCTGATTGGTGCGCACCGGCAGGGATGCGGGGTGCTCGTCCCATTCGAGTTCCACGCCGACTCCCGCCATCCGGGCTGCGCCTTCGACGACGTCGGTGACCCGCTGGCTCAGGTCTTTCAGCGTGTCCGGGTATTTGGAACGGACGTAGAACTTCATCACCGCTTGCTCCGGTATGACGCTCGGCCGCCTGCCGCCGTCGTCAATAATGGCGTGGACGCGGTCGACCGGAAGCATCTGCTGCCGCAGCAACCCCACGCCCTGATAGGCAAGGCTGGCGGCGTCGAGGGCGTTGCGGCCCATGAACGGCTGGGCTGAGGCATGGGCGGAAATGCCGGTGAAGGTGACCGTCAACAGGCGCCGGCCAAGCCAGACCTGTTCTGCCAGATCGTAGCCGTAGGGATGGACCATGATGGCGGCGTCCACCCCGTCGAAGGCACCATTGCGGGCCATCACCTCCTTGCCCGAATGCCCCTCCTCGGCGGGCGTGCCCAGCAGAACGACCCGGCCGGGAAAGGCGTCCGGGTCATCGCGCAAAGTCTTCGCCAAGGCCAGGAACGCGCCGACGCCGGTGGCGGCAATGACGTTGTGGCCGCAGGCATGTCCGACGTCGGGCAGCGCATCGTATTCGCTCAGAACGGCGATCGTGCCGCCGGGCCGGCTGCCGGAAACTTCGGCCCGGATCGCCGTGTCGACACCATGGGCGCCGGTCTCGGCTTCGATGCCGTGCTTGGAGAGCAAATCCGTCAACAATTGCGCGCTGTGGTGCTCCTGATAGGCGGTTTCCGGATTGGCATGAAGGACGTGGACGACGTCGTTGAGGTCGCCTTCCAGCGAGTCGACGGCAGACTCGACGACGCCGGCCAACTCCTTTGGTGCCCCGGCGTATGGCGACTCGACCGGCTTCACCATCTGCATCAAGCGCCGGGTCTCCGTCTCCAGATGATTCAGATAAGCCGGACTCGGGGTGGAGGGGAAACTCATACCGACAGCCTAAGCGCGGCAGCTTGGAGGGCTGAACCTCATGTGAAACGTACGTAACATTCGCGTGGCTTATCACCAGGGACATTCGCGCGGTTCAGCGTTGGGATGTTCGCCGGTTCAGTGCTCGCGACGCCTGCCGGCTCAGCGCTCGCGGAAGTTGGTGAACTCGCCGGTCGCGGCCGAAAAACTGCTGTCGACATTGCGGACCCGTCCGGGAGTATAGCCGGAACGGAGGGTGTCCAGCAGTGTTTCTGCAGCCTTGGCCGGGCCCTCGACAATCACAGTCACGCTTCCGTCCGGCTCATTAACCGCCGTGCCGGTTAGTCCGAGCTGCTCGGCCTGCCGCCGTACCCAGTACCGGAACCCGACGCCTTGAACTTCGCCGGTTACGGTCGCTGACATCCGGGTCTCAGTCATCAGTCCGGAATCCGATCAGTTTGTGGGTCCCATCGCAGTACGGCTTGATAATCGACGCACCGCAACGGCACAGCGCCACGGTTTTACGGTTCCGCGGCAACGGCTCCCCCGATGGCGTGACGATCTCGAAGTCGCCCCGGACCAGGAGGGGTCCATCCGGACAGGCAACGATCGACTGATCCGGTCTCTTCGCGGCAGTGGATTCACGTTCCACAGCGTCGACGGTATCTTCATCCTTCATGGAAAGCTCCCCTCAAACGGCGAACGACGACTGCGGTTGAAGGGACGACCGGCCTTCTTCCCAGGCGGCCATGATGTGTTCACCCAACCAGGTTTCGATGGCCAGCGCTGCGGCAGCGCCGAACAGGACGTCGTCCAGGAGCCCGGGCTCGGCTTCGACCAGACCGCCCGCCATGTCCCGGCCGGCAATCTGCTCATGTACGGCATCAGCCTCAACGTGCTCGTCGAAATACTCCGCGACGTCGTCGCCGAAACCGGCACGCCGCAGACCGTTCGCGTACATCCGGCTCGGCTGCGACGAAGTCATCTCGTAGGCGCTCAGGTGGCCGATAATGGCGCCACGCAGCCGCCGGTTCAGACCGAACAGGGACATCAGGTTCGCCGTCGCCAGCGTTATGGCTGGAACGTCGTCGACATAACCGCCGAATTCGGGATTGAGTCCTGCGCCGCGCATTGCCTGCGCGAAAAGTTCTGCGTGCACCCGGTCCGGCCGTCCGCCGCCATACTCATCGGCCTGGATCTCCACCAGGGCCGCTTTCGCCCGTCCCCTGAGGCGTGGAATTGCCCAAGTATGCGGATCGGCTTCGCGCAATTGGTAGATGGATTTATGGGTCAGGAATTCCTGCAGTTGCCCGGCCGATGCCTGCTTGGCCGCAAACCGGGGCATGCCGCCTCCGCCGTCGGGCGCCGTCAGTTTAAACAAAGCAGCTGCCACGTCACCACTGTTGGTTTGTGGACGTTGCGGAAGTTCGACGGCGGCGCGCATCTTCTGCTCGAAAGCTTGCTCAATCCGCCGCCGCGCGCCGATCAATCCGGGTGCCCATTCCCACGCATCGTCGACCCCATCGATTCCGCTGTAGTGCAGCTCGTAGAGGCAGAAAAGCGTGAGCTGCAGGTCGTCGTCGAACGCAATGTCCGGCGTACCCGACAAGGCCGTGAGTACAGGATCCTGCAGTTGCTCGCCCGCCCGCGGATCATCCGCTGATGCCGAACCCAATATGTCCAGGAGTGCCGTACTGACCGGCCCCCGTGCCAGTGGTTGCTTCATTATCGGCTCGTCCTTCCCGCACGCCAACAGCGGCCGTGTACTTGGAGATTCTGATTCATAAGCATACTTGGCGTCGTGTGGATAAGTCACAATCCGACCACGGGGACGGAAGTTTTAACCTAGACTCGCTGGCGTGAGATACATCACTTCGCTTCCCAGCGGTGATGGCGGCTTGGCGAAACAGCGTTGGGCTGCACAACGCGAATAGGAGAATGAATGCGCTTTAGCCGAAGTTCCCGAGCAGCAACAATGGCGGCGGTCGCTGCCCTCGCTCTGAGCGCGTGTGCCAGCGCCGAAAGCGATGGTGATTCCTCGGACGGTGGCTCGACCACCAGCCCGGGTGGAAACATCAGCGTGGCGGAGGTGGGTTCCTTCACCTCATTTAACGCGGACAGTGCGACCGGAAATGTCCTCATCAACGGCAAAGTCGATTACTTGACGCACTGGGGCTTCAACTATGTGGACAAGGATCTCAACATTGTCCGGAACGAAGAATTTGGTACTTACAAGGTCCTGTCCAAAGACCCGTTGACCGTTAAATACACCGTGAACAAAGGAGTCGTCTGGTCCGACGGCACCCCAATAGACGCCGGTGACCTCATGCTGGCGTGGGCGGTTGAGTCAGGGTACTTCGACGACGCCACCACCAACGAGAATGACAAAGTCACCTCAGGGACCAAATACTTTGCCTACGCCGGAAGCACCACCGGCCTGGGACTGACAGACTTGCCGAAGATCGGCGACGACGGCCGTTCGATTACGATGACGTACTCGAAGCCCTACGCCGACTGGGAAATTGCCTTCAATATGGACCAGCCGGCCCACGTCGTCGCCAAAGGCGGCGGTCTGCCGGACGAGCAGGCGTTGACTGACCTGATCACCAGCACTCCGGAGGGTGATCCCGACAATCCGCAGAAGCGCCCGAAATTGAAGGCGGTTGCTGACTTCTGGAATACAGCGTTCGATACGACGTCGCTTCCGTCGGATCCATCGATGTACCTGTCGAGTGGCCCCTTCATCGTCGAGAGCATGACGCCGGACCGCTCCATGACGCTGGTCCGGAACGAGAAATTCGATTGGGGACCGGAACCAAAACTGGACGAAATCACGATCCGGTATATCAGTGACGCCAATGCCCAGGTCCAGGCGCTGAACAACGGCGAAGTGGACGTAATCGCGCCACAGGCGACGGCCGACACGCTGTCCTCCTTGAAGGAGATCGAGGGCATCAATATCCAGCAGGGCTTGGAACTGGCCTTCAAGCACATCGACTTGAACTACTCCGGCGTATTTGAGGAGGAGAATGTGCGGAAGGCCTTCATGCACACCATCCCTCGGGAATCCATCCTCAACGCCACCGTCAAGCAGATCGATCCTGATGCAAAGCCGCGCGACTCACATCTGTTTGTACCGGGGACTGAAGGATACAAGGCGGCGGTGCCGGTCAATGGTTCCGAGAACTACCAAAACGTCGATATCGAAAAAGCGAAAGAGCTGCTCGACGGTGCCACTCCAAAGGTCCGCATCATGTACAGCACGGGAAGCCCCAACACTGTCGATGTCTATACATTGATTGCCGAAAGTGCCGAGAAAGCCGGCTTCGAAGTCATCGATGGCGGTCTGCCGAGCACGAAGTGGGGCGCAGCCTTGGGCAGCGGGACCTATGACGCCACCATCTTCGCCTGGGTCAGCCCGGGAGTCGGCGTGACCGGTGTCCCGCAGCTTTACGGCTGCGACTCCGCCTCCAACTTCAGCGGATTCTGCAATCAAAAAGCCCAGAAGTTGATGGATGAACTAATCCTCACCACGGATCCGGAACGTCAGCAGGAGATCCAGGTGGCGATCGACAGCATCCTGTTCGACACCGGCTACGGATTGCCCCTGTTCCAGTCCGCGGGAATCAGCGCAGCCGACAAACGGGTCGAAGGCCTGGCCTACAACCCGGGGCTGTACGGTGTCTGGTGGAACGTCTGGGATTGGTCCATCTCCGAGTAATGGCGGCGGATCAAGGACTTGGCGTGTTGCCGGGGCGCACGCCAAGTCTGCGGGGTTGGTGAGTCAGCCGGGTTAGTCGGGTCAGTGAGTCAGCGGGTCAGCCGGGTCAGCCGGGTCAGCCGCGGAGGTAGTCCAACTGGGCCTGCACCGATTTGAGCGCCGCCCCACGGACGGACGGGGCCACGTCGTTGTACACCAGATCGGCCACGGCCTCGGCCGCCGCGTCGGCTCCCAGAGACTCGAGGGCACCTCGGATCTGGTCCAGCCGCTGCTGCCGGTGCTCGGTATACGCGCCGCAGATTTCTGCCAGATCGGGCAGGACCGGCCCGTGGGCTGGCAGGACTGTGGAGTGGCCGAGCCGTGCGAGCTTTTGGAGCGATTCGAGGTAGGGTCCGAGCCTGCCGTCGGGATAGTCGAGGATGGTTGTGCCGCGGCCCAGGATGGTGTCACCGGTGAGGACTGAGCCAGGACCGTCTGCTTCAGTTCGTCCAGCATCTCCAGTTTGCCCCTTCACTCCAGTCGTCCCGTCCGTTCCCGCGGGCCGGTCTGCCGGCAGGTGGAAGCAGACCGAGTCCGAAGTGTGTCCGGGAGTGGCCAGCACGCGGATTTCCACACCCGCTGCTTCGATTACTTCGCCATCGGTCAAGGGATCGCCACCGTGGCAGTAGGCAGGATCGAGCGCGCGGACTGGAGCACCCGTGAGCCGGTGGAACTGCTCGCTTGCCTCAGTATGGTCAGCGTGCCTGTGCGTAATCAGTATCAGCTCGACCGGACCGGCTGCCGCAAGCTGCTCAAGATGCTGCGTATCCAAAGGGCCGGGATCGACGACGACGGTAGGCAGTGGCTGCGCGGAGGAACCCTGCGGCGTGGGAACCTGCGGCGTGGGAACCTGTTCCGTTGCCCCCGGGCTCGCGACCACCTGCGGTTCACGGGCGCCAATAATGTAGGAGTTCGTTCCGTCCAGGCTCATCGGGCCTGGGTTCGGTGCCAGCCGGAACCGGGTGAGGGCGCTGCTGCGGACCAAGTCGTTGGTGAGGGCCATCGTCCCATCGTATCGCCGCGCCCTCATGGGGTCGCAGGTTCGTTACGGGATGAAAGGTTAGGGATGGGATGGCGGGTTCGCTCGGATGGCGGGTCCGGGTCAGGCCTTGCGCACCTTATCGTCGTCGAGCATCTGCTGATAATGTTCCACGATCGACTGTTCGGCCGGGCGGAACCCGACTCCGAGCTCCGTCTGCACCCGGGTGTTATCGAAACTCAGCGGATACCCAACGTTGCGTTCGACATACTTACGCGTCAGCCCGATGGTCGGACCGGTTGCCTTAACCATGAACTTGGGCAGCTCACGGGTAGGGAACGATCGCTTCTTGCCGAAGTGCCCCCGCAGCACCCGGCCGACGTCGAGGATGCTCAGCGTCTCGGCACAGGAGATATAGCGCCCGCTCGCCGAGGGCGTGAACCCAGCTGCAATGTGCACCCGCGCAACATCTCGCACATCCACGACGGCCATAGACAGTGCAGGTGCCCCCGCAGCCAAAGACATGTCGGCGAAGCGCCGCATTGTCGTCATGCTGCCCGAGACGCTCACTGAGGTCAGAGACGGACCGAACACCATGCCCGGGTGAACGGTCACCAGCTCCCACCTATCCTGCCGCGCGGACATCTCCCATGCTTGCCGCTCGGCCACGGTTTTCGAGTACGGGTACGGTTGGTGCTCGGCTGTGCTGGTTACGTTCCAGTCTGCTTCGGTGAGGCCGTCTCTGCCTGCCAATTCCACGCTGTCGCCGTACATGGCGGCCACGCTGCTCGTTAACACCACCCGCTTCACCGACGGCGTCGCATCAACACTGTTGAGCACGTTCGTGGTGCCATCCAGTGCCGGACGGATCAGCTGGCGCTCGGCATCGCGGATCCGGCCCATCAGGAATGGTGAGGCAGTATGCATGACAAGTTCGCAGCCGGATAGAGCTTCCGTAAAGCTGCCCGGTTCCAGCAAATCCGCCCGGTGCAGTGACAGGCGTCCGGGATGATCCTCGGCGAGCGCATGCAGATGCTCCAGACCCTTGACCCTGTCCGGGTCGCGGACTGTTGCACGAACGGTATGGCCGGCCTCGAGCAGATAGCGGACGATCCAGCTGGCCACGAACCCGCTGGCGCCCGTCACGGCGATCGGCGCGGAGGGGTCGATGACGGTTTTGGGCTTATTTTCGTCGGACATTTTGCCCTCCAGTTGCTGTGGACCGGATGGTCGCCATTGCGATCAAGTCGATCCACGTAGAGATCACTATAGACCTCAAACCAGCCGCAACACCCTGTCTGCCCTGGAAGCCGAAGTCTCGATCAGCCGGGCGTTCTGTTCGTCGCTTCCCAATGCCCACGTACGTGCTTCGGCTGCAGTCCGGCCATACGATGCGTGCCGCGCGATGAGCCGTTCCTGCCGGACCGTTTGGTCCGCCAGGAGGTACCAGGTTTCATCCATGCAGGCGCGTGCGCGCGGCCACGCACCGGTATCCTGCAGCAGGTAGTTGCCCTCGGTGATCACCAGCGGGATGTCGGGATCGATTGGCAGGGCGGACCCGATGGACTGTTCAAGATCACGGCGGAATTCGGGGGCGTAAATGGTCCCTTCAGAAGCGTCCTGTTGGTGGAGCCGCTCCAGCAGCGCCGCGTAGCCGCCGTCGTCGAACGTGTCTATGGCTCCCTTGCGTTCCCTGCTGCCGAGAATGTCCAGGATTTCGTTCGAGAGGTGGAAACCGTCCATCGGCACGCAGATTGCCAACCCCTCCAAGGCGGCAACGAGCCGCTCGGCCAGCGCCGACTTTCCGGCGCCCGGTGCACCTACGAGCCCCAGGATCCGCCGGGTACCCGGGACGGCGAGGGCGCGCGCCAGGGAGAGGAGTTCGTCGAAGGAAACACCGATTGGCTCAGACGAGACCATGAATCTTCTCGATGATCCGCAGCACCTCAAGGGATCCTGCCGGATTGACCGGTGGATCGCCGCCGTCGAGCACCGCCCGTCCGAGCTGGGCATAGAAAGCGGGGTAGTTTCCGCGTTCCGGCTGGACCGGCTTCACATCGCCGTCCCGGCCGATCATTCCCCAGACGTTCTCCACCCCGTAATCCTCATCCGTCGGCAGCACTCCGGCCGCGAGCGCAGATTCCTGCCCGTCAAGGTCCCACTTGGTGTAGCCGGCCTCGGAACCCAAGACCTTGAACCGCGGGCCGACCTGCGCCGCGAACTTGTTCATCCACAACCGGGAGCGCACCCCATTGGTGTGCAGCAGCGAGACGAAGGTGTCGTCGTCGGCATCCGAACCGTCTGCCATACTGCGGCGGGCGGTTTCGGCGTATAGATTCTCGACCGGCCCGAACAGCTGCAGCGCCTGGTCGATGACGTGCGAGCCGAGGTCGAACAGCATTCCGCCGCCCTCCACCACCGGCGTCTGTTCCTTCCAGGGTGTCCTGCTCCGGGGGCTCCAACGTTCGAACCGCGATTCAAACGAGTAGACGTCTCCCAGCGCACCATCGGCCAGGAGCTTCTTCAGCGTCAGGAAATCGGCATCCCACCGCCTGTTCTGGAACACAGTCAGCACGACGCCGGCCGCCGCCGCCCGGTCCATCAGCGCACCGGCTTCCGGTGAACTCACGGCAAAAGGCTTGTCGACGACGACGTGCAGCCCATGGGTGATGGCCTCACCGGCCAGCGCCGTATGGGTATTCGGCGGCGTGCCAATAACAACCAGGTCCAGTTCGGAGGCCAGCCGGAAAAGCTCCTCCGCACCGGCTACGATCCGGGCAGCGGGATACCGTTCCGCGGCGTCGGCCGCCCGGTCCGGATCGGCTGTCACGATGACGTCGAGGGAGAACTGCTCATCGGCGGCGATCAATGGAGCATGGAAGACGCGGCCGGAGAGGCCGAACCCAATTACGGCAGTACGGATGGGGCGCTGGACGGTCATTCAAACAGACTATCGCGCCGGTCACGCCGAGGCGCGGATGCTCTCCATGATCCGCAAAACCTCCAGTGGTCCGGCCGGATCCACCGGCACCGGTCCGCCGTCAAGCAGGCTGTCCGCGAGCATCCGGTAGAAATCCGGGGTGGAACCGCCGGTATCCGCCGCGGACTGCAGATCCCCCAACGGGCCGAGCCGTCCCCAGGTGGCGTCCTCGTCCGTTCCCGGTTCCGATCCTTCGGGCAATACCCCGGCGGCGAGCGCGGGTTGCTGCCCGTCGAGGCCCCACTGCGTGTAGGTGCTTTCGGAACCGAGGACGCGGAAGCGTGGTCCAGTCCGGTTCATCCACAGCCGGGACCGGACGCCGCTGGCGTGTTCGAGCGCGACGTAAGTGTCGTCGTCGTTATCCCAGCGTGCCGCCAGACTATGCCGGGTGTCATCTGCACTGACCTTCTTCACCGGTCCAAACAGTTCTTTGGCCTGCTCGACGACGCGGGTTCCGAGGTCGAAGAACAAGCCTTCGCTGCCGGCGACTGTGGCCTGCTTTTCCGGATGGTTGCGGCACTGCGGGCTCCACCGCTCGAACCGGGACTCGAAGGTATGGACCTCGCCGAAATGGCCGTCCGCAATCATCTGCTGCAGCGACAGGAAGTCCTCGTCCCACCGCTGGCTTTGGAAGACCGTCAGCAAAACACCGGCAGCGGTTGCCTGCTCAATCAACTGACTGCCCTCTGCCGAATTAACAACAAAAGGCTTGTCGACGGCGACATGCAGCCCGTGCGCGATGCCGTCGGTGGCGAATCCGACGTGGGTATAGGGCGGAGTCGCCACGACCATGAGGTCCAGGTCCGGCGCCATCGCGAACATTTCCCCACGGGTCGGAACGATGCGCGCCTGCGGATAAAGCTGGGCCGCGGCGGCCGCCCGTTCCGGGTTTCCGGTGACGATGACGTCCAGCGAGAACCGGTCATCCGCTGCGATGTTTGGTGCGTGGAATGCCCGCCCGGAAAGTCCAAAGCCGACGAGGGCGGTACGGATAAGATTCTTGGGTCTGTTCACTAAATACACCTCCGGTGGGGCCGGCGCCCACAGCGGGCGCCGGCCGCGTTTGCTCTCAGTCGCCCAGAGCCTTGCCAACCGGGGTAAAGTCCCGGGATCCGATGAAGTCAGGCCGCGGCGCGGACGCTGCGAACGGTTCCTCCAGCGTGTTTTCTACACTGTTAAAGACGATGAACACATTCGAACGCGCAAACGGTGTGACGTTGCCGTTGGAGGCGTGCATGCAGTTCGAATCGAACATGATGGCTCCGCCGGCCTTGCCCTCGAGGACATCGATGCCGTACGTGTCCGCGAACCGGGTCAGCGTTTCCTTGTCCGGCGTTCCGGCTCCCTGCATCACCAACGAGGACTTGTAGTTGTCGTCCGGGGTCTCCCCCACGCAGCTGATGTACTTCTGGTGCGAGCCCGGCATGATCATCAGCGGACCGTTGAAGGAGTAGTTATCCGTCATCGAGATGGATATGCTGACGGCGCGCATCCGCGGCATGCCATCTTCTGCGTGCCAGGTTTCGAAGTCCGAGTGCCAGGAGAACTCCTTGCCTTCGAAGCCGGGCTTGAAGTTGACCCGGCTCTGATGGACATACACGTCGGATCCGAGGATCTGGCGGGCACGCTCGACAACGCGCGGATCGGAAACAATCTTCGCGAAGACGTCGCTGATCTTGTGTACGTCAAAGATCGAACGGACCTCCTGCGACTTGGCCTCGACGACGGTGCGTTCGTCGGCGCGGACGGCCGGGTCGTTGGACAACCTGCGCAACTCTGCGCGGAAGGCCTCTACTTCCCCGGGCGTCACCAGATCCTCAATGGCGAGGTAGCCGTTCTGGTCGTAGCCGCCCAGCTCCTTTGCTGACAGCGGCCCACCTTCCGGCGTTCCCCAGGCGACGGGATCCTCCCGGTCCATCACTTCCGGTTCCGGATCGACCCGTGTGGGATAGGTATCGATGCGACTTTCAACTGTTTCAGTCATGCGTATCCTCCTCAGTATCTGTCGAAGGTGCGGGCGGTATTTTCGGTCCCCGCACCGAAAAAAGAAGGGCCCGGCGGAAACGGTCTCCTCTGGCAGCTCGTTTCCGCCAGACCCTGGCGTGTTATTCAGTTATTAGCGGATACACGCCGTTCTCGTCGTGTATCTCGCGGCCTGTGACCGGCGGATTGAATGTGCAGGCCATCCGCAAGTCCGTTTTCGCCTTCACCGTGTGCTTCTCATGCTTGTCCAGCAGGTAGAGCGTACCGTCCGAGATCGGGTGCACATCGCCGGTTTCCTCGTTGATGAGTTCGCCTTCCCCACCGACACAGTAGACAGCCTCGATGTGGTTGGCGTACCAGAAGGTGGACTCGGTTCCGGCGTAGATCACGGTGTCGTGGAAGGAGAATCCGACTCCTTCACGGCCCAGCACCAGCCGGCGGCTGCGCCACGTCTCGGACTTGATGTCCCGCTCGGTGTCATTGAGGTCATTCAGCTGTGTAACTATCACTTCTATTTCCCATCAGTATTTTGTTTCGGGGCCGGGCACAGGAGCACCCGGGGCACGCTCTTACGTACGGTGCGGACCCGCCGCATCGTATTACGGCGACGGCAGGCGGCAGCCGGGCCGGGCGCCGTTGCAGAACGACGGCGCCCGGCCAGGCCCAGGTACTAAGAGACGCCGGTCAGTTCCCGCTCGCCGACAGAAGCATCGACGGCTTCCATCAGGATGTCCAGCCCGCGGGCCAAATCCTCGGTGCTGATGGTCAGCGCCGGCATCAGCTTCAGGACTTCACTCTCCGGTCCTGAAGTCTCCACCAGCAATCCCCGCTCAAACGATTCCGCTGCGATCTTCTCAGCGGTGGACGGGTCGGGGAAGGCCACGCCGGCCAGCAAACCGCGGCCGCGCACGACGGCGCCTTCGGTTGTTGCCGCAACCCGGGCCAAGCCCTCGTGCAGCTGGTTGGCGCGGACAGCAATCTGCTGCTCAAAGTTCTCACGGTCGCTCCAGAAGCGCTTGAGCGCGGCGGTGGCGGTGACAAATGCCGGGTTGCTGCCGCGGAAGGTTCCGTTGTGCTCACCCGGGCCCCAAACGTCGAGTTCGCGGCGGAACAAGGTCAGTGCCATCGGCAGGCCATAGCCGGAGATGGACTTCGACAGGCAAACGATGTCGGGCACGATACCGGCCTCTTCGAAGCTGAAGAAGGTTCCGGTGCGGCCGCAGCCGGCCTGGACGTCGTCGACGATGAGCAGGATGTCGTGCTTCTTGCACAGGTCCGAGAGTGCGCGCAGCCACGAAGCGCGTGCGGCATTGAGGCCGCCTTCGCCCTGCACAGTCTCGACAATGACGGCGGCGGGAAGGTCGACACCCGAACCGCTGTCAGCGAGCACCCGCTCGAGCCAGTGGAAATCGGTGGTCTCGCCGTCGAAATAATCGTCGTAGGGGATCTTGGAGCTGTTGGTCAGTGCCACTCCGGCGCCCTGGCGTTTCATCGAGTTGCCGGTCACGGCCAGGGCACCGAGCGTCATGCCATGGAAGGCGTTCGTGAAGCTGAGCACGTGCTGACGGCCGGTCACCTTGCGGGCCAGCTTCAAGGCGGCTTCAACCGTGTTGGTGCCGGTCGGGCCCGGGAACATGATCTTGTAATCGAGACCGCGCGGCTCGAGGATGACGTCGCGGAAGGTCTCCAGGAACTTCCGTTTCGCGGGCGTGTGCATGTCCATCGAGTGGGTGATCGAGCCGCTGCGCAGGTAATCCAGCAGCGGTTTCAGCAGGTCCTGGTGGTTGTGGCCGTAGTTCAGGGCACCGGCGCCGGAGAAGAAGTCGAGGTACTCCCGGCCGTCCTCGGTGTACATTTTGCTGCCGCTGGCGCGGTCGAACACGGCCGGCCAGCCGCGGCAGTAGCTGCGGACTTCGGACTCAAGAGTGTTGAAAATGTCAGTCATAAAGATCTTTCCTCCTGATTGAGGTATTGGTTCAGGACGCGGAAATATCAACGTTTCGGCGTCCTGCTGAAAGTTGCGGAAACTTAGTTGAGCGGGCCGATGCGGATGAGGAATTCCGTGTCGTGATCATCCGGGAAGTGCTCGCCCTCAAAGAGCGGATCCCGCTCCAGCGATGCGCCGCGCTCCTGGGCAAAACTCCGGAAGAGCCGGTTGGACGCGACGTTGTCTGCCGTGATGGTGGTCTCGAGCCACTTGGCGCCGTCCACCCTGTCGGCCAGGGCGTCGAGCATCGAGGCGGCGAGCCTGCGGCCGCGGTAATCTGCATCGACGGCCACCTGCCAGACCAGCAGGGTCTCCGGATCTTCCGGACGGAAGTAGGCCGAGATAAACCCGACGGGCTGGTCATCGATCTTGGCCATGATCGTGGTGTCGGCGAAGTCGCGGCACCAGAGCAGGTACGTGTAGGAGGAGTTAAGATCCAGGGTCTGGGAATCTTTGGCGATCCGCCAGAGGTACTGCCCGTCATCGAGGGCCGGGCGATGGAACTGTGCAACCGAGCTTGGACGTGTTTGCGGTTCTGCGTGTTGAACAACCATTTGTCCAAAGCTAGCGAACTGATAGCCAAAATCAACCGGAGAAGCCGCTTCTGACGCCTAAAACGCCGGTTTTGGCCCCTTGCGGCGGACGGCCCGTTCCCGATCTATCCATGAGCTGACAGGCAATGCAGTAAATGCGCTGAACGGAATGTCACGATTAGGTCACATTACGACATGCGAAGACTTTTCGGGAGCGCCGGATCGCGCTCCCGGCGCGGAAGAGGCTGCTTTGGAAAATTGCGCGGGCAGGGTCGCACCAGCTCTTGACAAACCGGCCCTGCGGCTTATCCGCGGGTCAGTGTCCCGGTGCCCGAAGGGGTTGCCGCAAGCAGGTCCGCTTCGATGGCGGAGACAGTTTTGAGCAGTCGCGGGAGGTAGTCGGAGACGATCGACTCGACCGTGACGCCGGAGGTCTGGGCAGAGACGTTGATGGCCGCCGTCACGCGGCCGCTACGGTCCCGGACCGGCGCCGCAATAGACCTCAAGCCCGCTTCCAGCTCCTCGTCCACCAGGGCATAGCCCTGCCGCCGGACCCGGCCCAGGACTTCGCGCAGCCGTTCCGGTTCGTGAACCGTGTTGGAAGTCAGTGGCTTCAGCTCCGCCGCCGCCAGATAGTCATCCAGCTGCCCCGGAGACAGGGCGGCCAGATGCACCCGGCCCATCGAGGTCGCATAGGCCGGAAACCGTGTGCCAAGATTGATGCCAACCGTCATGATCCGCCGGGTGGGTACCCGCGCGACATAAACGATCTCGTGTCCGTCCAGTACCGAAGCCGACGTCGACTCATGCAGGTCGATAGACAGCTGCTCCAAATGCGGCTGCGCGATTTCGGGCAGTGACAGTCCGGACAAATAGCTGTAGCCGAGCTCAAGCACCCGCGCGGTCAGCACAAACAGCCGCCCATCGGTGCGCACATAGCCCAGCTCGACCAAGGTCAGCAGAAACCTCCGGGCCGTCGCCCGCGTCAGGCCCGTTTTCCGCGCTACCTCGCTCAGGGTCATCTCCGGACTGTCGCTGTCGAAGGCGCGGATCACCGAGAGGCCACGCGCCAGTGACTGTACGTATTGTCCGCTCGGAAATGGCGCTTCGCTCGTCTCGGTCATCCCAATATCCTAGTTGGCCACCGTCTTCTATTTGTTTTCGAGCACCACGGCAAGGCCCTGGCCGACGCCGATGCAGATTGCCGCCACGCCGATTCCGCCACCGCGCCGCTTGAGTTCATGCGCCAGATGGCCGACGATCCTGGCCCCGGAAGCGCCGAGCGGATGTCCCATGGCGATTGCGCCGCCGTGGATGTTGACCTTCTCCGGATCCAATTCCGGCCAGAGTTTCAGGCAGGCCAGGCTTTGTGCCGCGAAAGCCTCATTAAGTTCGACGACGTCGACATCGTCCCAGCCCAGCCCGGCACGGGCGAGGGCACGGTTGGCCGCTTCGACCGGCGCGATTCCGAAGACGTTTGGATCATTGCCGGCAACGCCGCGGGACACGACCCGGGCCAGCGGTTCCGTTCCCAGACCGGCACTTTCGCCACCGAGCAGAATGGCGCCCGCACCGTCGTTCAGCGGCGAGGAGTTGCCTGCGGTGACGGTACCGTGCTCCCGGAAGACCGGCTTGAGCCCGGCGAGCGTCTCCACCGTCGAGTCGGCCCGGATGGCTTCGTCCCGCTCGAGTACGCCGTCGACCGGAAGTACTTCGTTGGCGTAGATACCCTCGTCCCAGGCCTGGGCTGCCAACCGGTGGCTGCGGACCGCGAATTCGTCCTGCTCTTCGCGGCTGATCCCGTACATGTCGGCGAGGATTTCCGCGGTTTCGCCCAGCGGCACGGTCCATTCATCCGGCATCTCCGGGTTGACCATCCGCCACCCCAGGGTGGTTGAGTGCAGTGTTTCATTGCCGGCAGGGAAGCCCTTCGCGGACTTCTGCAGCACCCACGGCGCACGGCTCATGGATTCGACGCCACCGGCCACGATCACATCAGCATCACCGGTTTCGATCGCACGGCTGCCCTGGATGACCGCCTCGAGGCTCGACCCGCAAAGCCGGTTAACCGTCGCGCCCGGCACCGAGGTCGGCAGCCCGGCGAGCAGCGCGGCCATCCGGGCGACATTCCGGTTGTCTTCGCCGGCCTGGTTCGCGTCTCCCAGCAGCACCTCGTCGATCGCGGCGGGATCCAGGTTTGGATGCCGTGCCAGCAGCGAGGACAGTACCCCGGCGGCCAGATCGTCCGGCCGGATGCCGGCCAGCGCCTTGCCGTAGCGCCCAAATGGGGTGCGGACGGCGTCGTAAATAAAGCTTCCGCTCATGCCGCCACCAAACCGTCCTGCAACCGCACACCCATGGCTTCTTCCAACCCGGCAAGATCCAGGTCGGCGAAGATCTCCAGGACACGGATTTGGCTGTTCTGTTCAGAGGACACTTCGAAGATGGCCATGTCGGTGTAAATCCGTTCCACGCAGCCCAGGCCGGTCAGCGGGTATGTGCACTGCTCGACGATCTTGCACTCGCCCGTCTTGGTGAAGAGATCCATCATCACATAGACATGCTTGGCTCCGATGGCCAGATCCATGGCGCCCCCGACGGCGGGAATCGCGTCAGGCGCGCCGGTGTGCCAGTTTGCCAAATCACCGTTGATGGCCACCTGGTAGGCGCCAAGGACGCAGTAATCGATGTGCCCGCCGCGCATCATCGCGAACGAGTCGGCGTGGTGGAAGTAGCTGGCTCCCGGCGGTTCGGTGACCGGGATCTTGCCGGCATTGATCAGGTCGCCGTCAATCTCATCCTCCGCGGCGGCGCGGCCCATGCCGAGCATGCCGTTTTCGGTGTGCAGGATGATCTCCCGGTCCTCGGGAAGGTAGTCCGCGACCAGGGTCGGCAATCCAATGCCCAGGTTAACGACGGCGCCGTCGGGGAAGTCACCGGCCAGACGCCCGGCTATTTCAGTGCGGCTGAGTTTCATGATGCCTTTCCTTCTGTCACGGCAGGGTCTTGTGGCAGCTCCAGCAACCGGTCAACGTAAATGCCGGGAGTGACCACCGCTTCCGGGTCCAGCTCCCCAAGTTCGACGACGCTGTCCACCTGGGCAATCGTCGTCGTCGCCGCTGCAGCCATAATGGGGCCGAAATTCCGCGCGGTCTTGCGGTAGACCAGATTGCCCCGGCGGTCGGATTTCAACGCCTTGATCAGCGCGAAGTCGGCCTTGATCGGGTACTCGAGGACGTAGTTCCGCCCATCGATTTCGCGGGTCTCCTTGCCTTCGGCCAGTATGGTTCCGAAACCGGTGGGCGTGAAGAAGGCGCCGATGCCGGCGCCGGCCGCCCGGATGCGCTCGGCCAGGTTCCCCTGCGGTACGATTTCGAGCTCGACCTCGCCGGCCCGGTACCGCTCATCGAAAATCTGCGAGTCCTTTTGCCGCGGGAAGGAGCAGATCATCTTGCGGACCTGCCCGGCTCCGATTAACGCAGCCAGCCCAGTGGTGCCGTTCCCCGCGTTGTTATTGACGACGACGAGGTCCTTGGCGCCATGTTCGAGCAGCGCATCAATGAGCTCAACCGGCTGTCCGGCCCTTCCAAATCCACCGATCATGACGGTGGCGCCGTCCGGGATGTCGGCAACCGCTTCGCCGGCGCTGCCGGCTCTCTTGTTGACCATGGTGTCCTTCCGCGCGTGGCTGTACGCATTACAAACTTATGTTCTACTAGTGAACATAGCATGAGGAGTGTCACAAGGCAATGCCGCAAATGATGGCAAACGTAGTGGACGGCACGCCTGGGGCCGCCCCGCGTACGTTGTGTTGGCTGTGGCCCTCTGCTGTCCCCTGCTTACGCGCGATGCGCGATTATCCAGATCAGGTGGTCACAGTGCCCTGATTGATGTTCGTTGGACTACTCCGCCGTGATGGTGACAACGCGGGTAAACAGGACGGCTTCGGTGATCCAGTGCAGGAGGTCGACCGTCAGTGTGTACGTGCCTGCTGCGGGCGGATTCAGAAGGATGTCGTATCGTTCGGCGGCACCGAAGTTGATGATGCTGGTTAGTAACGGGCTGCCTGCGTCGCGGATTGGCGGGGATTCCCCCAATGGGTCCGAGGTATCCCGGAACGGCCTGCCATCGTGGGATATGAGCTCCGCCATGCGGACGGGGGCACCTGCAGCGTCGGTGAAGTGCATGTCGACCGGGAAGTAATTCGCATTCAGCAACCGCACAAGAGTCGGTGCCCCGCCTGTGCCGGGTGCCTTGGCACGCAGGGCACCGCGCAACTGCCAGGGCCCCTCGTCCTCCGGACCCTTTGCCAGCTCGCCGCCGAGCAGATAGAAGTGCTCCGGTTCGAAGCGGTCCAGACCCGCGTCTTCACCGGAAAGGCCGTCCGCATGGTTCATCTCATGCCAGCGGGGATCCAAGGAATACGGGATGAGAATGGCCTCGGTATCGATGTCATATTCCGGCCCGTCGACGAATGCCCTCCTGGTGTTGGGCCGCACCGGGTACTTCGGGTCGACCACCGGATCGATGACCACGGGACCAAACATTCCCATCTGCACGTGCAGGGGAGTATTGACATGGCAGTGGTAAAAGTATGTTCCTGCAGCTCCGGAATTCGCATCTCCGGAATGGCCGACCTCGGGCACCCACTGGTAGGTGTAGTGTCCCGATACTTCGAAAGAGGTGTGTCCCACTCCGTCATTGCGCGGATCCGGTTCGATCCCGTGCCAATGGATGGTGTGGGCACCCTTACTGGGGCTGACGGTTCCGTGGAATATTTCTCCCTCCGTTACCCGTAACAGCGGCGACGGAAATATCTTCTCTACTTCGTCGGTCTCAAAAAACCACATCTCATGCTCGGCGCCGTCGTCGAACTCCATATCATCGCTGCGGAAGTCCAACTCATAGGACTGGTCAGCATCCTCCAGCAACTCCGTTTCCGGGCTGCCCTCCTGGATCTGGTCCGAGCTGAACTCCACTTGGCTGCGATAGAGATGGTGTGGTGATTCGCTCATGGTGTTTGTCCTTCCGAAACCGTGCCTGAGTTGCCTTGTGTGGTGCCGCCCGGCGGTACCTCAACGGGGGTCGGTGGCGGCGGAATGTCCACCGGCGCGGAAATCGCCCAGTGCCCTACGAGCCCGGCCGGATACATGCCACCCATGGCAACCTGGGATGGTTCGGCGTGGCAGTGCATGGGATAGATCCAGTCGGTTGACCGAGCATTCCAAACAGCTGCGGTCGCTTCCGGCGGGCGCTTGACCGGCAAAACCGAGTCCTTCCGGTCGAGCGGATGCACCTCGACGACGTCTTCCCATTGCTGCAGGTTCACGTGTCCTTCAGCATCCACGAAACCACCCGACCGCGGAAACGGCACGCCATTCCGGCTGACAGTCCAAATATGGTTTCCGTGGAAGTGCAGCTGGTGGTGCACGACTCCAGCGTTGATGAACCGCATCATGTGGCCGGTCCGCACTGTGTCGGGGGTGACGCCTTGACTGAAGTTCCTAACATCCACCTGCCGGGCAGCGCCGGACATCAAGGTGTCTTCCTCGCGGAGATGGTTAAGATCTTCGTCGATGCTGATGCCCAGGGACTCATAGCCGCTGCGGTCATTGAGCGTGAAATACCGCGGATAGGCCGGCGTCACTGCGGGATCAACCGTTTTACCCTGAGAGGCCAGCCGCGCCCACTCCGGCTCGATGTCATGGCAGAACCAGAGCCACTGCCGTTCGAACTCCTCCCCATCGGGGACGATCCGCCACGGCTGCCCGGTATTGGCCACGAGCAGCGCTCCAGCCAGGCCAAGAGTGCGCTGGACAGGATCCAGGAAGGCGTCCTCAGAACCCGTACCGGGGTCGCAGTAAATGTAGGTACCGGCAGGCGGCGCCTCGAATTCCAGCAGTTTCGAGGACCCGGGAGCAATCTTTCCGGTGGTGGTGTGTCTGCGGATGGCGGTGGGCGAGTCGCCGGGAGCTGTGTTGAGGAACGACAGTTCATGCTCCTCTGCGAGGGTGTTGTGCACACGCAAGCTGATGGTGCTGCCGGCCTCGGCGATAATGGTGCGTTCCGGGAAATAACTGGCCCAGTAGGCCCGGCGGACCAGATACTGGCCGGGATTGATCGGGTCGGAGTAGAGCGGTTCCGGCCGTCCAAGATGCGGGGACTGGGCATTCAGCGGATACTTCCGGCTCTTCACCACCCGGCCATCGGCCGTAAACACGTGCGGAGGAAGGGTGAGGCTTGGCGCGGCGTCGTCAACCGCCGTCGGCCGGTCACCAAATCCACGGTGGTAGACGAGCGCACCGTCCACCATGGGAACGAATCCGTCATTGATATAGACATTCAGGGTTTTCATGACTGCCCCGAAACAAATGACGGAATGCCGAGTGACAAGCGCTCACCGTGCAATGCATCGGTGAACTCCAGAGTGAAACCCTCCGCGTCCGATGGGGCAAGGTAACTGACCCACATCAGCTCCATGGCTCCGGGCGGGATCGACCCGGCGCGGCGGCTGAAATCCTTTGGCGTGATGGTCTCTCCGCCATGACGCCTGAGTCTCAATTGCCCTGGGGAAAAGGGCACCGGCACCTTTTCCTCGTTGAAGACTTTTACTTCCAGTACGACGACGTCGCCCCACGTCTGGTTCCCGGGTTGCGGATAGCCAGTGGCGGGCACTGAACCACCCTGCCCACCGTGGCTACCGTGTCCATTTGCCCGGTTGTTGGCGATGCCGGTGGCCGAGACTGCGGAGGTCCGCTCCAACGTGTCTGCCTCCGCCGCAATCTGGTTTGGCGGTCCATTTTGCGCTGCGCTGACCAGGCGGAGGAATTCCTTCGGTCCGGGCGAGGCACTGGATGCAGGTGTGCCATCTGCGCCCAGGCGGGCTCCGCGGACTGCGCGGGTTACCTGCAGTTTGTCCGGCGCCCCGACCATCGGTCCTGCACCGGGGTCCACGCCTGAGGTTGCTACGCCGTAGGTTCCGGCCGCGGCAATCGTCGCGGCTCCGGCGCCGAATACCACCATGAACTGCCGGCGCGAAACGCCCCAGAGTCCCGTTTCTTCTGCTTCTTTTTTCGACGTCATCTTCCAAGCCCCAACCCAGCTGACGGTCCTGCGGGAAGATGATCATGCTCCACCGGTCTTGGGAAAACCTTGCGGCTAGCGGGCTGGTGCGACATCTCCGGGAAGTGTCGGCCTGTCCAGAGCGGTCCTCGGCGTCCAGAACGGTGGTGCTAACCTCCGTCCTGGACGCTAAGCACCGTTCCGGGCGGGGGAAGACCGGCCTATCGGACCAGTCGTACTCGAAAGGAGCCCGTCAAGGTCTGCCCAACAGCTACGCACCACGCACATTTATCCAAGCCAACCGCTTTGTCGAGTCAGCGACTTTATCGAGCTCAGCGGCATAGGCCGCAATCCACGGCAGGCTAGCGGGCTGCGGACCCGGCGATAATCGGTTGGGCAATCTTGAACGCGGAGTTGGCCGAGGGGACGCTGCAGTAGACCGCGGACTGGAGCAGGACTTCCTTAATTTCGTCCGGTGTCAGTCCGTTGCGCAGGCCCGCACGGATGTGCATACCGAGCTCGTCCATATGCCCGCCCGCGATCAGTGCCGTGATGGTGATGACGCTCCGCGTTTTCCGGTCCAGTCCCGGGCGGGTCCAGATCTCGCCCCAAGCGGTGCGGGTGATCATGTTCTGGAAGTCGGCGGTGAAGTCGTCGATTCCGGCGTTGGCGCGGTCGACGTGCTCATCGCCCAGCACTTCCCGGCGGACTGCCATGCCGGCGTCGAACCGGGCTGAATCTTCTGTTCGTGCGTCGTCCTGCGTGCTCATTCGGACTCCTTGACGAGGTTCAGCATCGCTTGTGCCACCTGGTCCGGCTGCTCGATGGGCGCCAGATGGGAGGCATCCGTAATGGTCGCGTACTTCGCTCCGGGGATCCCATCGGCAACTGACCGTCCCAGCTCCGGCGGCGTGACGCCGTCGTGCTCGCCCGAAAGCACGAGGGTTGGCACAGAAATGGCGCCAAGCTGGTCCCGCACATCGAAGCCGGCGAGCGCCTCGCACAGGTAGGCGTAGGAGCCGTTGTCCGCATCCGAAACGTCGTGCAGCAGGCGGGCCGCCGAGTCCGGGTCCCGCTCAATATAGCCCGGCGCGAACCAGCGTTTGGCGGAGCCATCCACGAGCACAGGTGTTCCCTGCTTGCGGACTTGTCCGGCGCGCTCCTCCCAGGCCTCCGCCTCGCCGATTTTGGCCCCGGAGCAGATGACGGCCAGGCTCTCGAGCCGGTCCGGATAGCGCAGTGCGAGGTCGAGGCCGACGCTGCCGCACAGCGATATCCCCGCGTAGTGGAACGTGTCCATCTTGAGGGTGTCGGCAAGCTCGACCACCTGGTCGGCCACGGCGGAGATCGTCAGCGGACCCATCGCGGGGACCTGCGGTCCGTGCCCAGGGAGCTCGTAGTTTGCGATGTTCCAGTCCTGCGGCAGCAGGGCGGCGGCCTTCGACCAGACGAACGAGGATGTTCCCAGGGAGGGACCGAGGATGAGGTTGGTTCCGGCCATTATGGCTCCTGTCTAACGAAGTGTTGTTGGTATGCGGATAATGCGCGGTCGATGATGGCGTCCGAACAGCCAACGTACCCGGAAGGGTCGAGGAGTTGCTCCACGGAGGGTCGTTTCCCGCTGTCCGCACCGTCGATGCTGTCAAGGGCAGCGGTCAGGACTTCCCGCAGATCCTCTCCGGCTCCGGCCCGGCTGATCAGCTGCTGCACCTGCTCTTTTCCAAGCACCGGAGTGAGCTCCAGCATCAGGCGTTCACTCAGCACCAGCCCCCCGGTCAACTCCAGGTTGGTCTTCATTTTCGCGTCGTCGACCTGCAGCCCGGGGGTCAGTTCGGCGGCGAGCGCGGCCGATCCGCCGACGAGCCGCAGCAGTTCCTGCAGGCTCGACCATTCGGTGTGCCAGGCTCCGTCGGGCCGTTCATCGACGGCGAGCGCGCTGCGGTGCAGTTCCGCTGCCAGCGCCGGTGCTTTCCGCGCCGCGGCGTTCATCAGGACGCTGAGCACGGGGTTCTGTTTTTGCGGCATCGCGGACGATCCGCCCCTGCCGGCCGCGGCGGGCTCGGAGACTTCGGCGATTTCCGTCCGGGACAACAAGGCAATGTCGACGGCGATCTTGCCCAGCGCGTCATTGACACCTGCCAGCGCATCACCGAGTTCCGTCACGGGAGCCCGCCGGGTGTGCCACGGCATCACCGGCGCATGCAGTCCCAGTTCGTCGGCGAAGGCGTCGACGACGGCGAGCGCCTCACCTGGATTCAACAGCTGGGCAGTGGCGGCAAGCGTTCCGGATGCTCCGCCAAGCTGCGCCGGCAACTCCGGTGCCAGACGCTCAAGCCGCCGTGCCGCCGTCGTCAATCCGTATAACCAACCCGCGGCCTTGAGCCCGAACGTGGTGGGCACCGACTGCTGGGTCAGCGTGCGGGCGGCCATGATGGTGGGCCGGTGGCGGTCCGCCAACGTGGCTAGACCTTCCGCCGCCGTGCGGAGATCGGCCAGGATGATCCGGGTCGCCCGTACCGCGAGGAGCATGAGGGCGGAGTCGACGATGTCCTGGCTGGTGGCACTCCTGTGTACGGAAGCCACCGCCTCCGGATCGAGCTTGCGCACCTGATCCCGCAGATCGGCCAGCAGGGGGATCACCGGATTTCCCCCGCCGCGGGCACGCAGCGCAATGGAGCGGACGTCGAAATTGCCCGGACCTGCCGCGGTACGGATGGTATCCACGTGGAGTTGCGGGATCGCACCGTGCCGGGCCAACGCCGCAGCCAGCGCCACCTCCGCTTCGAGCATGCAGGCCAGGAAGGACTCATCCGAAGTGGCTGCCGCGGCCGGCGTGCCGGACCACATCGGCGCCGTCAACGAATAATTATGCATTTCAGTCGGATCAGTGGAAGACTCGGCCGGCTCAGTCGAAGGCAAGGAACACCGTCTCCTGCGGACCCTGCAAGTGGATGTCGTGCCGGACGGAACCGATCCCATCGGCGGTGGCGACCACGGTGGTGTGTTCATCCGCATCCAGGCTGGTGAGGAACGGATCCGTGGCGTGCAGGTCCTCGTTTCCGGGCAGGTAGATCCGGGTGTGAAGTTTATTGATAAGCCCGCGGCTGAACACTGCGACAGCGATGAACGGGGTTCCGCTGGTTGAAGCAGCGCCGGGAATCACCGTGGAGAACTGGTAATGCCCGGCTGCATCGGTTTCCGAGCGGCCGAATCCGGTAAAGGTATGCCCGTCGCGGTGCAGCGAGCCCGGCTCTGTGGGGATCCTGCCGTCCTGGTCCGCCTGCCAGATTTCGAGGATGGCATCCGGAATAGGATCGCCGTTCCCGTCGTAGACATACCCATGCAGCCGTACAGCCTTCGGGTCGTGTGGCGGCACCAGTTCCGGACCACCGTCAAAGGGCAGGGCGTAGCCGAAGAACGGGCCAACAGTCTGGCCCGGCGTCGGGGCCGGCCTGGTTAAGGGGGTGCTCATTCGTCGTCTCCTTCGGGCTCAACCCAGGTGGCTTTGGATCCGGTGAGGACAATGTCCCAACGATATCCCAGCGCCCATTCCGGCGAGGTGAGGTTGTGGTCGAACTTCGCCACCAGGCGCTCCCGGGCATCCGGATCGACGATGGAGTTGTAAATCGGATCCAGCGGGAAGAGCGGATCTCCGGGGAAGTACATCTGGGTCACGATCCGTTGTGTGAAGGCGGTGCCAAACACCGAGAAGTGAATGTGCGCCGGCCGCCAGGCGTTCCGGTGATTCTTCCAGGGGTAGGCACCTGGCTTGATGGTCAGGAAACTGTAGTTGCCGTCGTCGTCGGTGATGCAGCGGCCGGCCCCGGTGAAGTTGGGGTCGATGGGTGCCGGATGCTGGTCCCGCTTGTGGATGTAGCGCCCGGCGGAGTTGGCCTGCCAGAGCTCGATCAGTTGGTTTCGGACCGGGCGGCCCTCGCCGTCAAGCAGCCGGCCGGAGACAACCATGCGTTCGCCGAGCGGTTCGCCGCTATGGACAATCGTCAGATTGCTCTCCAGCTCTGAGACGTCGGTGTGGCCGAAAGCCGGCGAGGCGAGCTCAATGGATTCCGGATCCACATGGCGGGGGTTTTTCGTGGGGTGGCGCAGGATGCTGCTGCGGTAGGGCGGGAAGTCGAGGCTCGGCTGCAATGCCGGCGGTTCCCCTTCTTGGCGCCGCTGCTGGTACCCGGCATGCAGAGTTTCGATCTCGCTCGAAATCTGCGCCTGCGACCCCTCTCCCCTGTCCGGGAGGTTCGTCGTTTCAACGGTCATGGTTTCTCCCTTGGTGCACGTTTCAGTTCACCTTGTCAGCACCGTACCAGCCGGGCAACAGATTAATCCCGCTCAGTGGAATGACTGGCCAGACTCTCCGAAATACCGGCAGCGGCCCGGCGCAGCAGCGGCACGAAACGGCGCACGTCTGCGCGGGCGGTGTGCAGGACCAGGCTGATGGCTGCGAACACCCGGTCCCCTGAGTCGGTAATCGGCACTGCAATCGACACATTGCCGAGGGTCATCTCCTGGCTGGTGAGGGCAAAGCCGCTCCGACGTGTCTGCTCAATTTCGGCCCGCAGCTTCGGCGCGGAAATAACGGAATAGGCGGTCGGCCTGGCCAACGCATCGCCCAGGTAATTATCGACAAAGTCATCCGGTTGGAATGCCAGCAGAACCTTTCCGACGCCGGTGGTGTGCAGCGGGAGCCGTCCACCCATCCTGCTGACGGTCGGCACCGAGCGGTGACCGATCAACCGGGCAACGTACAGCGCTTCGGCGCCGGAGAGGACGGCCAGATGGACGTTTTCACCGGCCGCTTCATAGAGCTCCAGCATGTAGGGCAGTGCCGTTTCGCGCGGCCGGAGACTGACATCGGACAGTTCGCCGATTTCCCACAGTCTTGTGCCGACCGAATACCGCTTGCCGCCGTCGTCGTAGTCCAGCAGTCCTTGGAGCTGGAGTTCCTTGAGCATCCGGTGCGCGGTAGTGACCGGAAGTCCGGACAGGGCGGAAATTTCACGCAGGCTCAACCGCGGCTTTTCCTCCGAAAAGCAGCCAAGGATCTGCATCGTCCGGGAGAGCACGGTGGCACCCGGCTGGGAGGTATTGCCTGCCATCGCATCCCCTCTCTGCCTTGACCTACTCCTGCACTTTACAGCGCAGCTAGGGTAGAATAAGAGACGTACAAGGTAGAAAGGGTAGACCTTGAGCTTGAACATAAAGAATGAGCGGGTGCACGCCTTGGCCAAAGACGCTGCACAAAGAACCGGCCGCTCCCAGACGGAGGTGATCGGTCTGGCACTGGAACAATTCATCGCCGGACTTTCCCGCGATGAGCAGACCGAGTCCGAGCGTCGCTACAAAGAAACCATGGAGGTCGCCGCGTTCTGCGCCGCCCGGCTGACAGATGCGGACCGCGGCCTGATCACGGAGGCCCTTTATGACGACGACGGTCTTCCGGCGTGATCGTCGATACGTCGGCTCTGATCGCCATCATTAAGCAGGAGCCTGAAGCCGCGGACATTGCCGCCGCGCTCTCCCGCGCCAATTCCGTGAGCCTATCCGCGGCCAGTTACGTGGAAGCGGGCATCATTGCGGATCGGATGAGCGATCCAGTAATCGCAAGAAAGCTGGACGACTTACTGCGGATTCACGACATGGAAATCGTCGAGGTGACAGCTTCGCAGGCGAACCGGGCACGACAAGCGTACCGGGACTTCGGAAAGGGCGGCGGGCATCCGGCACAGCTAAACTTCGGGGACTGTTTTTCCTACGCCCTGGCCGCGGAACGTCACGAGCCCCTGCTGTTTAAGGGCGACGATTTTGGCCACACGGATCTGACGAGCGCCCTATCCTAACCTAGCGGGCGGCGAGCATCTTCGCGCGCCGGGCGGAGAGGATCTGCACGGCGATGACGATTACCAGCGCTATCAGGAACACGGCTGAGCCGATCACGTTGGCCTGGGCGGGAATGCCACGCGTGGCTGCCACGTAAATGAACTTCGGGAAAGTCTCCACATTGCCGGAGTTGAAGTTCGTGATGATGAAGTCGTCGAAACTGATGGCGAATGACAACAGCGCCGCAGCGACGATACCCGGCAGCAGCAATGGGAAGGTGATGCGCCAGAAGGCCTGGATCGGGGACGCATACAGGTCCGCCGCGGCCTCCTCCATTCTGGAATCGAGACTGGCGACCCTTGCCTTGACCGTCACGACCACAAAGGAGATGCAGAACATGGTGTGCGCAAGAATGATGGTCCCGATGCCGAGGTCCGCGCCCAGGTTCAGGAACTGCGCGAGCAGCGAAGCTCCCAGCACAACTTCCGGCGTCGCCAAGGGCAGGAAAATCAGCATGTTGGCCGTGGCGTTGAATTTGAACCTGTAGCGCACCAGACCAATGGCGATCGCGGTACCGAGGATGGTGGCGAAAACCGTGGCGACGGCGCTGATTTGCAGGCTGTTGGAGAGCGCTTCACAGACGGCTGGAGCGCCGCAGGGGTTTCCCCAGTTATCCAAGGTGAAGCCCTGCCAGGTCAGGTTCGCCCGGCCGCCGTCGTTAAAGGAGTACGCGAAGACGTAGGCAACAGGAACCAGCAGGAACAGGAAGGCGAATCCGCCGAGTACCGGGATCACCCAGCGGCCGATGGCTTGTTTCACGTGCAGCTCCCCTAGATCAGTTCTTTGGTGCCGAAGCGACGCACGTACAAGGTGACCAGCGCCAGAATCGCGAGCATCAGGATGAAGGACAAGGCCGACGCCCCCGGATAGTCGACGACGCGGAAGAACCTGGAGTCGATCACCTGGCCGATCATGGTGGTGTCCTGGTTGTTGCCCAGCAGTGCCGCATTGATGTAGTCGCCCGACGCCGGAATAAAGGTCAGCAGCGTCCCCGCCATTACGCCGGGCATGGACAGCGGCAGGGTCACCCTCCGGAAGGTCGTGAACGCATTGGAGTAAAGGTCGGAACCCGCCTCCAGAAGCCGGGTATCCAGCCTTTCCAGACTGGCGTAGATCGGCAGCGTCATGAACGGAAGAAAGTTGTAGGTCAGGCCGCAGACCACGGCAAAGGCGGTGGCGGTCAGCCGGCCGTCCTCGGGCAATAAGGCCACCGCCTGCAGGGCAGAGACGATAAGACTCTCATCCGCCAGGATCTGCTTCCAGGCCTGTGTGCGCAGGATAAAACTGGTGAAGAACGGCGCAATAATCAGCACCAGCAGGATCCCGCGCAGCAGATTCCGGTGACGCAGCCGGACCGCAACCAGGTACGCCATCGGATAGCCAATCAGCAGGGCAGCGACGGTGGCAATCAGTGCAAAACCGAACGAACGGAGCAATTCCGCCCAGTAATCCTGCAGCACGACCGCATAGTTGCTGAACTGCAGTGCAGGAGCGAACTGCCCGATGTCCGCCCCGGGCGGCTTGGTATAAAGCGAAGTTGCCAGCAGCGAAAAAACCGGCAGCACAAAGAACAGCAACATGAAGATGAAACCGGGCAGGATCAGCCAATATCCCATGTGGCTTTTGCGCTTGTCGGCCGCGACTTCCTCGGGACTGCGGAAGTCCTCCGGTTTGTTGCGCCTTCTGCCGTTCTTGCCCTTGCCGGCGCCGGTTTGCTGCTGGCGCCGGGTGGCCAGCAGACTCATAGCACGGCCGCCTCTTCGACGCCGCTGAGCGCATCTTCCGTGCCGGCCAGCCCAAAGGTATGCGCGGTATCCCAGACCAGGACAACTTCATCGCCGCGCTCGGCCGAGTCCTGTCCGCGGTTCTGGCTGAAGACCCCCAGCGCCCCGATTCCCGGAACATCGACGAGGTATTCCGTGCTGACGCCGGTGAACGACACATCGCTCACACGGCCGCGAAGCTGGTTGGGACCGGGAGCGGCGTCGGACGCGTGCAGGATCTGCAGCTTCTCCGGACGGATTCCCACCAGCACCGGGCCAGCGGTACTGGTGGTGCGGGTTTTATGAACCATAATCCGGTTTCCGCCGGCATTGAGGGCCACAGCATCGCCGAGGTCTTCGGTGATAGTGCCGGCCACAAGGTTCGACTTGCCCAGGAAGTTCGCGACGAAGGG
Source organism: Arthrobacter monumenti (assembly GCF_054511255.1). Classification (NCBI taxonomy): domain Bacteria; kingdom Bacillati; phylum Actinomycetota; class Actinomycetes; order Micrococcales; family Micrococcaceae; genus Arthrobacter; species Arthrobacter monumenti. The sequence continues at coordinate 216,980 of NZ_JBTNCY010000008.1, forward strand.
GGTTTTCGGCAGGTCATACAGATCCCGCGGTGCGCCCATCTGTTCAACCCGTCCGGCGTTCATCACCGCAACCGTGTCCGCCATCGTCATGGCTTCCTCCTGGTCGTGGGTCACATGGATGAAGGTGAGTCCCACGCCCATCTGGATCTTCTTCAATTCCGTCTGCATCTGCCGCCGAAGCTTCATATCCAAGGCACCGAGCGGTTCGTCGAGGAGCAGGACAGCCGGATGATTGACGATGGCCCGAGCCAGAGCGACCCGCTGCTGCTGCCCGCCTGACAGCTGGGCAGGCCGCCTTGCCCCAAGATGGCTGAGCTCGACCAGTTCGAGTACGGCTTTCGCCTGCGCCGCGGCATCCTTAACCTTCCGGCGCTTAAGCCCGAACACCACATTGTCGAACACGCTCATATGCGGGAACAAAGCGTAGCTTTGGAAAACCGTATTGACCGGCCGCTCATGGGCGCTGGTCTTGGTGACATCCTGGCCGCCAATACTGATAGTGCCCGACGTCGGCCGCTCCAGCCCCGCCACCATCCGCAACGTCGTGGTCTTCCCGCAGCCGGAGGGGCCGAGCAGCGCGAAGAAGGACCCCGCCGGAACCGTCAGGTCCAGATTGTCGACGGCGACGAAGTCATCGAAGCGCTTGCTGATGGCGTTCAATCGAAGGTCGGCTCCGCGGTCTTCAGAGGTTTCCATGCGGCTGTCGCTTGCTGCGTGCGTCAATACCATCAGTTTCCAATTGCCTTCTGGAATCGGTCGTTGTACTTGGTCTCTTCATCCGCGCTGAGCGTGCGGATGACATGCGCATTGGCCAGATACTCGTCCGTGGGGAAAATCAGCGGGTTGTCGACCAGCGACGGATCGACCTTTTCCATTGCTTCCCTGGCTCCGGCCACCGGTGAGATGTAGTTAACCCAGGCCGCGACGGTGGCCGCATTTTCCGGATCGTAGTAGAAGTTCATCAACTTCTCCGCGTTGGTCTTATGCGGTGATGCCACAGGAACCATCAGATTGTCGGACCAGAGCGTGCCGCCGGCTTCCGGCAGGATGAACTCCCACTTATCGCCCTGCTCGAAGTTGAGCTGGGTGATGTCACCGGACCAGGCGACGACGGCGAGCGCATCTTCGGAGATCAGGTCCTGTTTGTAGGAGTTGCCCTTGACCTGGCGGATCTGCCCGTTGGCAATCTCCCTGCGCAGGTCGTCCAAGGCATTGTCGAATTCGTCGTCGCCCCAGTTTCCGCCGATATCCACGCCGTTTTCCAGCATCATCAGCCCCAAGGTGTCGCGCATTTCGTCGAGGACCTCCACCCGGCCCCTGAGCTCGGGATTCCAGAGATCGGAAACACTCTTCAGGCCACCGGGGATGGCTTTCTTGTTCCAGGCGATGCCGGCAAAACCGGACTGCCAGGTCAGCGAGTGCTTGCGGCCCGGATCGAAGTCCACGTCCTGCAGGTTCGGAAGGAGGTTCTTCGCGTTCGGGATATTGGACCGGTCAAGTTCCTGGGTGTAGCCGAGCCGGATCATCCGGGCAGTCATCCAGTCCGTCAGCGTGACGATGTCCTGCCCAATGTCCTGCCCAGCGGCCAGCTGCCCCTGGACCTTGCCGAAGTATGAGTCGTTGCCGTCGATATCCTCGGAGTAGTTCGCCTGGATTCCGGTCTGCTTGGTGAAGGCGTCGAGCGAAGGATACGTCTGGGCTTCACTGTCATAGTCCAAATACAAGGTCCAGTTGGCCCAGTTGACGATTTTCTCCTCGGCGGACCGGTCGACGACGGCCCCGCCCTCGGCAGAACCCTGGCTGGTTGGAGTACCTCCGGTTCCGCAAGCGGCCAGCAGGCCGGCAAGTGTCAGTCCGCCTGCTCCGGTCAGCACATTCCGGCGGGACATCTGTGCCACGACCAACCGCCGCAGCTGTGGATCTTCCGGTAAGCGTCGTGGCGTCATCGCATTCTCCCCTTATTAAGCCGACAAGTTGTGCCGTAGATAATTCCAGACGTTGGCCCTGCAAACAATAGGTTCCGTAGATAAATTTTCGTTATGCAACGGAATCTGCCTATTGCGCTTCTGATTTACAACGGATTCAATAGCAGGACGGCAACAAAACCGATGAGTCCCACTGAGGAGGTGGACGAATGAATTCTGAAGCGGGCAGCAATGGCTCCGTGGACGACGTGGCCAAAGCCATCATCGAACAATTGCAGGAAGATGGCCGGCGGTCTTACGCCTCGATCGGCAAAGCTGTCGGGCTCTCAGAGGCAGCCGTCCGCCAGCGGGTCCAAAAACTCATCGATCACGGAGTGATGCAGATAGTTGCCGTCACTGATCCGATGCAGCTTGGCTTCTCCCGGCAGGCGATGCTCGGCATCAAAGCCGGCAACGATGTCCTGGCCGTTTCAGACCGGGTGGCGGCCTTGCGGCAGGTCGACTACTGCCTGGTGAGTGCCGGTTCATTCGACATCCTTGCCGAAATCGTCTGCGAAAACGATCAGGATCTCGTCCGCCTGGTCAGCGAAATCCGCGACATTCCCGGTGTGAACAGCACCGAAACGTTCATGTACCTATCGCTGCGCAAGCAGGAATACAACTGGGGGACCAGATGACAATCACCAGCACTGCCCAATCCTTGACCACGCCGACGACACCTGCTGGAACCGACCGGCAGCAGGCCGCACGCGACCACCTCTGGATGCACATGGCCAGGCACTCCAATCTGGCCAACGGCGGCAAAGTGCCCGTGATCAGCCGCGGCGAGGGCCACATGATCTACGACGATCAAGGCAACGGATACATCGACGGACTCTCCGGCCTCTTCGTCGTCCAGGTCGGCCATGGCCGCGATGAGCTGGCGCAGGCCGCCGCGCGCCAGGCCCGGGAACTGGCCTTCATGCCGCTGTGGTCCTACGCCCACCCGGCTGCCATCGACCTTTCCGAGCGATTGGCGCATTATGCGCCCGGTGACCTGAACCGCGTCTTTTTCACCACTGGCGGCGGCGAAGCCGTGGAAACGGCGTGGAAACTGGCCAAGCAGTACTTCAAGCTCACGGGGAAGCCGGACAAAACCAAGGTGATCTCCCGGGCCGTCGCCTACCACGGCACACCACAGGGCGCGCTGTCCATCACCGGCATTCCCGACATGAAGGCTCCCTTCGAGCCGCTGGTGCCGGGCGCCTTCCGGGTTCCGAACACCAACCAGTACCGCGCTCCGGCAGGCCTGGAGGATCCGGAAGCGTTCGGCCGCTGGGCCGCGGACCGGATCGGCGAGGCCATCGAATTCGAGGGCCCGGACACGGTGGCGGCGGTGTTCCTGGAGCCGGTGCAGAATTCCGGCGGCTGCTTCCCGCCCCCGCCCGGGTACTTCAAGCGGGTACGCGAGATCTGCGACGAGTACGACGTCCTGCTGGTCTCCGATGAAGTTATCTGCGCCTTCGGCCGGATTGGGTCGATGTTCGCCAGCACCGACTTCGACTACGTGCCGGACATGATCACCTGCGCGAAGGGCATGACCAGCGGCTACTCCCCCATTGGCGCCATGATTGCCTCCGACCGGCTCTTCGAGCCCTTCAAACACGGCGACACCACCTTCTACCACGGCTACACTTTCGGCGGGCACCCGGTCTCTGCCGCCGTCGCCATGGCAAACCTGGATATTTTCGAACGTGAAGGCCTGAACGACAACGTCAAGCAGAATGCTCCGGCCTTCCGCGCGACACTCGAAAAGCTGCTGGACCTGCCGATCGTCGGCGATGTGCGCGGCGAAGGCTACTTCTATGGCATCGAGCTGGTGAAGGACAAGGCGACCAAGGAAACCTTTAACGACGACGAGTCCGAGCACCTGCTCCGCGGGTACCTCTCCAATGCACTCTTCGAGGCGGGGCTGTACTGCCGCGCCGATGACCGCGGCGACCCTGTCGTCCAGCTCGCGCCACCGCTGACAATCGGACAGCCCGAATTCGACCGGATTGAGCAAATCCTCCGCTCGGTGCTGGTGGAGGGCCTGAACCACCTCTGATGCAGATGGACGCCGGAACACAGCAAACCACCAACGGGCAGGTCTCCTTTTGGTATGCCGGGCAGGGGCTTCCCGAACCCCGCCCGGCCCTCGACGGAGACATCAGTGCCGACGTCGTTATTGTTGGTGCCGGGTATACGGGGCTGTGGACTGCTTACTACCTGAAAAAGGCACAGCCGCGGCTGCGGGTCGTGGTGCTGGAGAGCCGGTTTGCCGGGTTCGGGGCCTCCGGCCGTAACGGCGGCTGGCTCACGAACAGCATTACCGGCGGCCGCGGACAGTATGTAAAAGATCATGGCCGGGACCTCGTGGGCCGGTTCCAGACATTGCTGAACGAGACCGTTGACGAAGTCATCGCGGTGGCGGAAACCGAAGGGATCGACGCGGGCATCGCCAAGGGCGGCGAGCTGAACGTGGCGCGCAACCCGGCACAGCTGCGGCGGCTGCAGAAGTCGGCTGATGAGGAAGAGGAATGGCCCGAGGCCGGCACCACGCTGTTGTCCGCGGCGGAAAGCCGGGCGCGGGTTAATGTCGCCGGAACGCTGGGAGGCATCCATCACCCGCATTGCGCCAGGATCCATCCGGCCAGGCTCGTCCGCGGACTGGCGGCGGCCGTGGAGCAGGCCGGTGTGCGGATCTATGAGGACACCGCCGTCACCGAAATCACGACCGGACGGGTGCTGACGGAGCGCGGCGATGTGAGCGCCGCCTACGTCGTGCGGGCGACGGAAGGGTTTACGGCCAACCTCAAAGGCTCACACCGCGAATGGCTGCCGATGAATTCCTCGATGATCGTCACCGAACCGCTCAGCGACGGTGTGTGGTCGGAGATCGGCTGGGCGCAGTTCGATACGGTGTCGGATATGGCCCATGCCTACATGTATGCCCAGCGGACCTCCGATAACCGGATTGCCCTGGGCGGCCGCGGCGTGCCGTACCGGTACGGGTCCAGGACAGATACCGATGGCGCCACTCAACCGGAAACGATCGCGCAACTGACCGGAATCCTGCGGGGTATGTTCCCTGCCGCCGCGGGTGCCCAGATCGATCATGCCTGGTCGGGGGTGCTGGGCGTTCCCCGGGACTGGAAAGCAACGGTCGGACTGGACCGGAAATCCGGCATTGGCTGGGCCGGAGGCTATGTCGGAACCGGGGTGGCGGCGTCGAATCTGGCCGGCAGAACACTCCGTGACCTCATCCTGCATCCCGGCAGCGAGCTCACCGCGATGCCCTGGGTGAACCGCAGGGTACGGCAGTGGGAACCAGAACCGTTGCGTTGGATCGCCGTCAAGTCGCTCTACCGGGCGTATGCTGCCGCAGACAAGGCCGAAAGCACCGGACGCAAGACCACCTCCCCCCTCGCCACAGCGGCGGATCTGGTCTCGGGCCGGCGTTGATGAAACACAGGAAAGTCCAGTCACAGAGGAGAAGTTCATGACAGTTGCCTCCAGCATCCGGATATCCGACGACGAACTCGCCGCCGGACGGCGCGCTTACGAGCTGGACCGGAAGCATGTGTTCCACTCGTGGTCCGCACAGGCCCAGATCAAGCCGATGACCATTACCCGTGCCGAGGGGTCCTATGTCTGGGACGGTGAGGGAAACCGGCTGCTGGACTTCTCCTCGCAGCTGGTCAATACCAATATCGGGCATCAGCACCCTAAAGTGGTTGAAGCCATCCGGGAGCAGGCGCTGAAACTCTGCACCGTTGCTCCGCAGCACGTGAATGACGCGCGTTCCGAAGCAGCGCGACTGATCGCGGAGCTGACGCCGGGGGATCTGGACCGGATTTTCTTCACGAATGCCGGTGCCGAAGCCGTCGAGCACGCCATCCGGATGGCCCGGCTGCACACCGGAAAGTACAAGGTGCTGTCCGCCTACCGCTCCTACCATGGCGGCACCTCCCTGGCCATCAACATCACCGGCGACCCGCGCCGGATCCCGAACGACTACGGCAACGCCGGCACCGTCCACTTCTTTCCGCCGTACCTGTACCGCACCGCCTTCCACGCCAGCACCGAAGAAGAGGAATGCCAGCGGGCACTGGAGCACCTGGAGCAGCTGATCCAGTACGAGGGAAGTCCCAGCTTCGCGGCGCTGATCCTGGAGTCCATCCCCGGCACCGCCGGCATTATGATTCCGCCGCCCGGTTATGTGAAAGGCGTCCGCGAGCTCGCCACGAAGTATGGCATCGTCCTGATCGCCGACGAGGTGATGGCCGGCTTCGGCCGCTCCGGTAAGTGGTTCGCCATTGAACATTTCGACGTCGTCCCGGACCTGCTGACCTTCGCCAAGGGGGTCAACTCCGGCTATGTCCCACTCGGCGGTGTGGCCATCTCCGCCGAAATCGCGGCAACCTTTGACAACCGCCCCTATCCGGGCGGTCTCACCTACTCCGGCCACCCACTGGCGACGGCGGCGGCCGTGGCCACGATCAACGCGATGCGTGACGAGGACATGATCGGCCACGCCGCCATGCTGGGCAGGGAGGTGTTCGGTCCGCGGTTGGAAGCCATCGCCGCGCGGCACCCTGCTGTTGGGGAAGTGCGTGGCACCGGAGCGTTCTGGGCTGTCGAGTTGGTCAAGAACCCGCAGACCCGGGAGCCACTTGCCCCTTATGGCGGTTCGAGTCCGGAGATGAACGAACTGGTGGCAGCGTGCAAGTCCCGCGGTCTGCTTCCGTTCGCCAACTTCAACCGCATCCATGTGGTCCCGCCGCTGAACATCACCGTCGAAGATGCCAACGCCGGGCTGGACATCCTGGATGAGGCGTTGACGACGGCGGATGCCCATGTGGAAGGCAACCATGACCGGTGACTGGGTCTTCCACTCCGGACGCATCTTCGACGGAAAGCAACTGCACCCTACGGCGACGGCCGTTGCCGTGCGCGCGGGCAGGATCATCGCCGTCGGAACTGACGACGACGTGCGGGCGGCGGCGGGGACGACCGCAGAGGCCGTCAACCTGGATGGCCGGCTGCTGTCTCCCGGCTTTACCGACGCCCACGTGCACACCGTGATGGCGGGCATCGAACGCCTGGGCTGCGACCTGTCCGAGACCAGCGGCGCTTCCGCCCTCGCCGCGAAGGTGCGCGATTACGCGGCCGGCACCGGCCGGGAGTGGATTACCGGCGGCGGCTGGTACATGCAGGATTTCCCCGGCGGCACTCCCACCAAAGATTTGCTCGATGAAGTCGTGCCGGACCGGCCGGTGTACCTGGTCAACCGCGACCATCACGGCGCCTGGGTCAACTCCGTCGCGCTGCGGATGGCAGGGATCGACGCCGGCACACCGGATCCAGCCGACGGACGGATAGAGCGCGACGAAAAGGGCAACCCGACCGGCACGCTGCAAGAGGGCGCAATGGACCTGGTCAACCGGCTGATTCCCGCCCTGACTCAAGCGGAGATGGAAGAAGGCCTGCTGGAGGGACAGCAATATCTGCAGGGCCTTGGCGTGACGGGATGGCAGGAGGCCATCCTGGGTGACTATGCCGGGTACAGCGACGCCAGCGCGAGCTACCGCAGGCTGCTGGAAAGCGGCCAACTGACCGGCCGGGCCACCGGTTCCCTGTGGGTTCCGCGGAGCACCAGCATGGAGAATATTGCCGAATTGGTGGAAAACTTCCGCGAACGGCGGCGGATCAATGCGGCGGCCGGCTTCCCCACCGTGAGCGCAAAGATCATGGTCGACGGCGTCCCGGAGAACCAGACAGCGGCGATGCTCGAGCCGTATCTGCGGCCCTGCTCCTGCGACAAAATGGCCACCGGTCCGGCACCCGGCCAGGGTCTGAGCTATCTGCCGAAGGACGTTCTGCTGCAGGTGTCGACGGCCCTCGATGCCGCCGGTTTCGACCTCCACATGCACGTGATTGGCGACCGCGCCGTCCGCGACGGCCTTGACGCCGTCGAACATGCCCGCCGTTGCAATGGCCGCGGCTGGGGCAGCAGCGGCAGACGCCACCACATGGCGCACATCCAGATCGTCCATCCATCCGATGTGCCGCGGTTCGCAGCCCTCGACGTGACCGCGAACGCGCAGGCATTGTGGGCCTGCAATGACCAGCAAATGACGGACTTGACCGTTCCGATCCTGGGCCAGGAAAGGTCGGGTTGGCAGTATCCGTTCCGCTCGCTGGTCTCCTCCGGGGCAGCATTGGCGATGGGTTCAGATTGGCCGGTTTCGACGCCGGATCCCTGGCAGGCCATCCATGTCGCCGTCAATCGCCGCGAGCCGGATGCGCCGGACGCCGAGCCGCTGGTTCCTGCAGAAGCGCTTTCGCTGCAGACCGCCCTGGCCGCCTACACCTCCGGTTCCGCCTGGCTGAACCGGCAGGAAGAAGCGGGCCGGATTGAACCGGGAATGCTCGCGGACATTGCCGTGATGAGTACGGACCCGTTCGAATTGGACGCGGCCGAACTGCACACGGTGGGAACCGACCTCACGATGGTGGGCGGTCAGGTTGTCCATGACCGGCTTGGACAAAGGATCAACGCATGACCAGCTACGACGACGCCGAGAGGTCCGTCCCGCGTGCCGCCGTCGCTGCCGCTTTGGCGAACGCTTCGACGGAACCGGCCTGGCTCGACGATCCTGCCCGCCCTGAGTCGCTTCCCGCGCTTGCCGCCGAAACCGATACCGACCTCGCCGTCGTCGGTGGCGGCTACACCGGACTGTGGACGGCTCTGCTCGCGAAGGAACGCGACCCGGACCGGCGGGTGGTGCTGCTGGAAGGGGCGCGGATCGGCTGGGCAGCCACCGGCCGGAACGGCGGCTTCTGCTCAGCCAGCCTGACCCACGGGGACGCCAATGGCGAAGCGCACCTGCCCGGCGAAGCTGCCCTGCTGCGCCGGCTCGGACTGGAGAACCTGCAGGAAATCGCGAACACCATCGACAATTACGGGATCGACTGCAGTTTCGAGTGGACCGGCTCGCTCGACGTCGCCACCGAGGAGCACCAGGTCGAGTGGCTGCAGGCCGAAGACGGCAAGGACCCGGATATCGTCTTCCTCGACCGTGAGGCGCTCCGGAAGGAGGTCCAGTCCCCGCTCTACCTGGCCGGATTGTGGGACAAGAAGGGCACTGCCATGCTCAACCCGGCCGCCCTCGCCTGGGGACTGCAGCGCGCGTGCCTGGAAGCCGGCGTCCAAATTTACGAACATACTCCGGTCCGGAAGATCACTTCGACCGCGCACTCGGTGCTGCTGGAAACCGACGGCGGCAGGGTCAACGCCTCCCGGGTCGCCCTGGCCACCAACGCGTTCCCGTCCCTGCTCAAACGCACCCGGCTGCACACGGTGCCGGTCTACGACTACGTGCTGATGACGGAGCCGCTCACTGCCGGACAACTGCAGTCCATCGGCTGGCACAACCGGCAAGGCTTGTCCGACCTGAACAACCGGTTCCACTACTACCGGCTGACCGACGATAACCGCATCCTGTTCGGCGGCTACGACGCCGTCTACCACTACGGGCGGAAGATGCGTCACGGCTATGAGCAGCGCGCGGAAACCTTCGCCAAGCTGGCGGCGCATTTCTTCGCCACCTTCCCCCAACTGGACGGCGTGCAGTTCACGCATACCTGGGGCGGCGCGATCGACACCTGCAGCAGGTTCTTCTCCTTCTTCAGCACCGCGCACGACGGCCGGGTCGCCTACTGCGCGGGCTACACGGGCCTCGGCGTCGGTGCCACCCGGTTCGGCGCCAATGTGATGCTGGATCTGCTGGGCGGCACGCCCACCGAGCGCACGAACCTCCAAATGGTGCGCAAACGCCCGCTGCCCTTCCCACCCGAGCCACTGGCGTGGCTGGGCATCAAGATCACCACCGCCGCCCTGATCCGGGCAGACCGGAACCGCGGCCGGCGCGGTCCCTGGCTGAAGCTGTTGGACCGGCTCGGGATGGGCTTCGATTCCTGACGCTTGCTGCACCTCAACCCTTATGACGACGACGGAAGTGACGGAGTTCGACATGCATCTGTTCATTGATGGCCAGTACCGCGAAGGCCGCGGCGAGGAAGCCAAACGGATTAATCCGGCCACCGGCGAAGTTGCCGAGACGCTGCGCTACGCCAGTGCGGACGACGTCGACATGGCCGTTGCCTCCGCCAGGCGCGCCTTCACTCCGTGGTCCCGGATGACGCCGGGTGAACGCTCCGATGCGCTGCTCAAGCTGGCGGCCGAGCTGGACCGGCGTGCCGCCGATCTCGCCGCCGTCGAAACCGCGCAGACCGGAAAATCCATCCGCATGTCGACCGAATTCGACGTTCCGGGAACCATCGACAACGCGTCCTTCTTCGCCGGTGCAGCGCGCCAGCTCCAAGGGCTTGCCGCGGGCGAGTACCTTGCCGGGCAGACGTCGATGATCCGCCGCGAACCCATCGGCGTCGTCGGCTCCATCTCGCCGTGGAACTATCCCTTCCAAATGGCCGGCTGGAAGATCCTTCCCGCCATCGCGGCCGGCAACACCATTGTCCTCAAACCCTCCGAACTCACGCCTGGCACGTCGCTGATGTTCGCGGAAGCGGCAGCGGCGGCAGGCATACCCGACGGCGTCATCAACATTGTCACCGGCGCGGGCAGGACCGCCGGCGAGCATCTGGTGCGGCACCCCGACGTCGTCATGACCTCGTTCACCGGCTCCACCGCAGTTGGCCGCCGCATCATGGAAATGGCCAGCGCGACCACCAAGCGCGTCCATCTCGAGCTCGGCGGCAAGGCGCCCTACGTGGTGTTCGACGACGCCGACGTCGAGGCAGCGGCGCATGGCGCGGTAGCCGGTTCCATCATCAATGGCGGTCAGGACTGTACAGCTGCGACCCGCGCGTATGTCCAGCGTCCGCTGTTCGAGGCCTTTACCCAGCGGGTCGCGGAACTCATGGCCGGGGTGACGGTCGGCGACCCAACCCTCGGATCAACCGATCTGGGCTCCCTGATCAGCCACCAGCACCGCGGCAAGGTTGCCGGATTCGTCGAACGTGCCCGGGCTTCCGGGGCGCAGATCCTGGCCGGCGGGAAGGCACCAGGCGGTGAACTGGCCGCCGGCGCGTTCTACGAACCGACCCTGGTGGTGGACGTGGCCCAGGATTCGGAGATCGTCCAGGAAGAGGTCTTCGGCCCCGTGCTCACCGCGTTGCCATTCGATTCCGACGACGACGGCCTGCGGTTGGCCAATGACACCCAGTACGGTCTCGCCGCCTCGGCCTGGACCAACGACCTGGCCCGTTCGCTGCGCGCCAGCGAGGAAATCCAGGCCGGCTGCGTGTGGATCAACGACCACATTCCGGTCGTCTCGGAGATGCCGCACGGAGGTTACAAGGCGTCGGGGTTCGGCAAGGACATGTCGGCCTACTCGCTGGAGGAATACACCAACGTCAAGCACGTCATGATGAGCCGGGACAAGACAGCGCACAAGGAATGGCAGGGCACGGTGTTCAAGACCCCGCGCGCCTCCTCCGGGCGGTGAGCGAGAGCAGTCCGCAGACCAGATAGGAGCCGAGCACGAAGGTCCAGCCGGCCTGGAAACCGCCGAATGACTCAAGGAGCAACCCCATAATCAGCGGTCCCAGTCCGAACCCGACATACATACCGAGCGACACCGCACCTGAGGCGGCGCCTGCCCGTTCCCGCGGGACCTCCGCCATCACCCCGGCCATGACGACGACGTTGACCGCCAGAGCGGTGGCTCCGTGCAGGAAGGTTCCGGCCCACAACATCCACTGTTGCTGTGCCGGCGCGGACAACAGCAACAGCAGCGCGCCAGCCGCCGCCCCCGAGGCCAGGATCAGCAGCAGCGAGAAACCATTGCGGTTCCCGGCCATCGCCCTGCCCCAGAACACGCGTGAGCCGATGCCCACCACGCCGGCGAGCGCCGCCGTCAGGCCGGCCAGGACGAGTGAGAAGCCCAATTCGCGCTGCGAAAAGAGCGGCAGATAGACGTTGGTCGCCTGGATCCCGGCACCGGTCGCGAAAGCCGCTGCGGCGTACGCCCAGACAACGGCAGGCAACCGTCCGGGCTTCGCCTTTGGCGGAGCTGCTGCGGCACTTTGGCGGGCTGGCCGCCGTCGTACCTGCCCTGATTCTGCGGGAGCACGGCTCCAGCCGAGGACACCCAACCCAATCACCACGACGGCGGCGGCCGCTGCCGCTCCCTGCCAGCCGATAAACACCGCCAGTGCGGGAAAGAATATCCCGGCGAACAGCTGGGCACCTTGCACGCCCGACTGCTTCACACCGAGCCAACCCGGCCGTTTGTGGGGTGGATCCAGGTGCATGATGACCCGGTTCGTGCCCGGATTCGCCATCGCCTGGGCGCCGCCCGAGATTGCCATGGCCAGAATCAGCAGGAAGTAGCTGTGCGCGAGTGCCGCCACCACCATCGAGGCGGCGGCACCACCGAAAATGATCAGCAACACCGTCCGTTCGGACACGCGGTCGGCGAGCCGGCCCAGCCACAGTGCCGTCAGGCTCGCGGTAAAGAAGGTCACCGTCGCCAACAGCCCGAACTGGGCTTCGCTGATGCCAAGTTCGTCAATGACCAAAGAGCTGGTGGTGCTCAATCCATAACTCAGAAGCGGGCCGACGCCAACGGCACACCACAGTATGAAGAGCAGGCCGGCAGGCGGCTTGGTGGACAATCTTCGCTCCTACAACCGGCATGGACAGGCCCGGAGGACGCGCCGGACTCTAAAACAGATACTAGGCAACCGGCCTGTGTTCGGACGACAGCAGTGTTTCGAACGTGCAACAAAACAGCTCACTGCTTGACTCAGTGTGAGTAGCGTCATAGTTTTTATGCAGAACACCTGTTCATCATACGAACTACCCCGGTCGATCCGACGCAACCGGCGCCGACAGAGCAATCCAAAGGGATGAAGATGAATCGCAAACTATCTGTTTTTATGGCGGCGGCCTCCGTTCTGGCCATCAGCGCCTGTGGCAGCGGCTCGCCGAGCGGCGGAGGTGGCTCCGAAGAAGAGGGTGCTGGTGGCGGGGGCGGCGGAGATCTGACTCCGATCAGCGTTGGCGTGATTCCTATCGTCGACACTGCACCCATCTGGCTGGGAGAAGAAAAGGGGTTCTTCGAAGAGGAGGGACTCGACCTTGAACTGCAGACTACCTCCGGTGGCGCTGCGGCCGTTCCCGGCGTGGTCAGCGGCGACTTCGACTTCGCCTTCGGGAATATTGTTTCGATCATGGTCGCCTCGGATCAGGGGCTGGACCTGAAATTCGTCACCAATGGTGCCTCCAGCGCAAGCATGGATGACGACGGGTTCAGTGCCGTCGTCGTACCGGAGGACTCTCCGATCCAGTCGCCGGCCGACCTTGAAGGTGCCACAGTTTCCGTTAATAATCTCGCCAATATTGGTGACACCACCATCAGCTATGTGGTGGAGCAGGATGGCGGCGACCCCTCCAAGATCGACTTCGTCGAGGTCGGCTTCCCGGATGCACCCGCCGCGCTGGCCAATGGCCAGGTTGACGCGGCCTGGATCCTGGAACCGTTCCTGTCTTCGTCGCTTGAAGACGGTGCACGCGTCGTTTCCTACAACTTCCATGACACCCATCCCAACCTGGATATCGCCGGCTACTTCACCAGCGGCGACAAGATCGAGAATGATCCTGAATTGGTCGAGAAGTTCCGCGCGGCGATGACGAAGTCGCTCGAATACGCGCAGGAGAACCCGCAGGAAGTCCGCGACATCGTTGGAACGTACACCAAAATCAGCGATGAACTCCGCGCCGAGATGGTTCTTCCGACCTACCGGGCCGAATTCAACCGGGAGGCAACCGGGCTTCTGGGCGAAGCAGCCGCCAAGTACGGAACCCTGTCCGAAGAGCCAAATCTGGATGACATCCTGCCGTGACTGCTGTTGTAGCTTCCTCCGGAAATGGCGGGCCACTGACCCGCAAAGGACGGAAGGGCAGGACACGGAAGACCTCGAACCGGCCGCTTCTCGGACTGGCGGGAATCATCGGATTCCTACTGGTCTGGGAGGCGATCCCCCGGCTGGGGATCGTGAATCCAGAGTTCCTTCCACCAGCCAGCGAAGTCTTGATTGTGTTCGTTCAGAATCTCGGACTCACCGCATTCTGGGTGGCCGTGATGCAAACACTGATCAGCTGGGGGTTGGGACTGGCCATCGCTACGGTGGCGGCGCTGGTTCTCGGGCTGACCATTGGCTCCAGTAATTTCCTCCGCAAAGCAACCCACTCGACTATCGAATTCCTGCGTCCGATCCCGTCAGTTGCGCTGATTCCGCTGGCTGTGCTGTTGTTCGGCGTCGATCGGGGATCTGCGTTGCTGTTGGTGATTTACGCATCTTTCTGGCAGGTCCTCATCCAGGTTCTCTATGGAGTTGCCGACGTCGATACTGTCGCCAATGACACCGCCAAGAGCTACGGCCTCGGAAGGCTCGCCCGCGTGCGGTACGTTGTCTGGCCTACTGCGTTGCCCTACATCATGACCGGCATCCGGCTGGCTGCCGCCGTCGCACTGATCCTGGCCATCACGGCCGAACTGATCATTGGCAACCCGGGACTGGGACACCAGATTGCGCTGGCGCAGTCCGGTGCCGCCGTTGCGCCAATGTATGCGCTCGTTCTTGCCACCGGGATGATCGGTGTTGTTATCAACTTCGCCATGCGGTTGATCGAACGTAAATTCCTGGCCTGGCACAGTTCGATCCGCGGGGAGGCGATCGTATGAGGCTAGCCAAGCGCGCCGCCTACCTGCTGGCCCTGCCTGTGCTGCTCATCCTCTTCTGGTGGGTCACGACGATCGGATCAACCAGCTTCTTCATTCCGAAGCCCGGGGAGTTGTCCCTGACCTTTGTTGATGTCTGGTTCGGGGACCGCTTCTTCGAAGATGTCGTTCCCAGCCTCACCAACCTCGTCTTCGGCGTCCTGCTGGCCATCGTGCTGGGTATCGGTCTCGGAGTACTCATTGGATCCGTCCGGTGGCTGCGGGCATTGACCGAACCGACGCTGGAATTTTTCCGCGCCATTCCTCCACCGGTGCTGGTACCCGTGCTGATGCTGCTCGTTGGCATCAACGACACCATGAAGGTGGCAGTCATCGTCTCCGGCGCCATCTGGCCGGTCCTGCTCAATACGATCGAAGGTGTGCGGGCCGTGGATTCGGTACTGGACGACAGCGCAAGGACCTACGGTATTGGCGGCTTTGCCCGCATCCGCCACCTGGTGCTTCCAAGCGCGGGCCCTCAGATCATGGCTGGAATCCGGCAGTGCCTGTCCATCGCCCTGATCCTGATGGTGATTTCGGAAATGTTCGCCTCCTCGTCCGGGCTGGGATTCACCATCGTTCAGTTCCAACGCTCCTTCGCCATCCCGGAGATGTGGAGCGGCATTGTGGTGCTCGGACTGATCGGCATTATCTTGTCATTTATCTTCCAGTGGACTGAGCGCAGAATATTAGCGTGGTACCACGGACTAAGAGAGGTTGAGAATGCTGGCTAAGACAGCTCCGCACGCCGCGGCTGAAAAACGGGGAGAACCGCTGCTCTCCGTCCGGGGCGTACAGAAAATTTACCAGGTCGACGCCGGCGAAATTGAAGCAGTCAGGAACCTGACCTTCGATCTGCATCCAGGGGAATTGGCCTGCCTGGTCGGGCCCTCTGGAAGTGGAAAGACGACTCTGCTCAAGTGCATTGCCGGGTTAATGGCGCCTACCTCCGGGGAAGTAATCCTCTCCGGCCAGCCTGTTACCGGCCCGCCGAAGGACATGGCAGTCGTATTCCAGGAGTATGGACGCAGCCTGTTCCCCTGGATGAGCGTGCGGGACAACGTGGAACTTCCCCTCAAGAATGCGAAAATGCCCAAGGCGGAACGGAACAAGCTCGTCCATGAGGCCTTGGAAGCCGTGGGCCTGGACCACGTACCCGGCAGCTACCCCTGGCAGCTGTCCGGCGGGATGCAGCAGCGGGTGGCGATTGCCCGCGCGGTGGCATACCAGCCCAAGGTGCTCCTGATGGATGAGCCTTTTGCCGCCGTCGACGCCCAGACCCGGGCCGACCTTGAAGACCTGATCCGCCATGTCTGGAAGACGCTGGGTGTCACGATTCTCTTTGTCACGCACGACATCGACGAGTCCGTCTATCTCGGCGAGCGGGTGATCATCCTGTCGAGCTCGCCTACCGTGATCCAGGAAGATATTCCGATCGATCTGCCATCCGAAAGGGATCAGCTCACCACGCGCTCCGCGCCGCGTTTCACCGAACTTCGCGGCCATGTGTATGAACAGATCCAGATTGCCAAACGCGGTTCCGGGGCAGACACAAAACCCGAACCGGACACCGAGCGGGCCCGGAACACCGCGGCCAAGGAGGCACATTGAGCACGAAGACGGTCCGGGAGGCGACCCTCGAGATAATGCGTCAGCGCGGGTTGACCACGATCTTCTCCAATCCGGGTTCAACGGAAGTGCCTTTCCTTGCCCAGTTGCCGGACGATTTCCACTTCGTGCTGGCGCTGCATGAGGGATCGGTGCTGGGCATAGCCACCGGCTACGCCATCGCCCACGGCCGGCCGGCCTTCGCGCTCGTCCACACGACGGCGGGACTCGGTAACGCCGTCGCCGGCATCGCCACAGCCCGCGTCAACCGCGCTCCGCTGGTGGTGGTTGTGGGACAGCAGGACCGCAGACATCTCGCCCTCGAACCATTCCTGACCGGAAAGCTCGAAGGCCTCGCGGGAGAATATCCGCTGGAGGTCATTACTCCGGTCCGCGCCGCGGACGTCCCCTCCGCCGTAGCGCGTGCATCAATGGTCGCCGAACAAGGTGCTGGTCCGGTGCTCGTCATCGTGCCGATGAGTGATTGGACTGAACCCGCTGATCCGGACGCCACCGCTGCCGCATCCCGCGTCAGTCTTTCGGCGCCATCCGTACCGGACGACATACAGCTCGTCGCAGAGGCGTTGAACACCGCCAAACAACCCGCCATCATGGCCGGTTCCGGCAATGACACCGACGCCGGCTGGACGGCTTTGACGGCGCTGGCGGAAAAGCTGCAGGCCCCCGTATGGATAGAGCCGTTCGGCTCGCGCGCCGGGTTCGACCAGACTCATCCCCTCTATCAGGGTCAGCTTCCTGCCGACCGGCCCAGGCTGCGGCAGGCTCTGGATTCGACAGACGTCCTGTTGGTCGTGGGCACGGCCGCCATCCGTCAATATCCCTTTACCACCGGACCCCTTGTTCCTGAAGGGACGCGTGTCTTCGTGTTGACCGATGACGCGGTCCAGGCGAACCGCTCCCCCGCGGAACTCGCCGTCGTCGGGGATCCAGCGGCACTGTGCAACGCCGTGACCACACTCCTGGATGAGCGGCAAGCCGGTCCGGATGCTGCCACCGGCGGCCGTTCTCCCGCCGGAGCCGCCGCTGAACAGTACCGATTGCCTCCGCCGGGGGACGGTGAGCCGCTCCGCGCCAGCCACGTCTTCGAACTGCTCGCCGCCCGGCTGGAGGAGGACACCATCCTGGTCGAGGAGTCGCCGTCGTCCCGGCCGGCGCTGCAGGCGCTTGTTCCAGCCCGCCGGCCGCTGGGGTTCCTGTCCGCCGCCATGGGTGGCCTGGGATTCGCGATGCCGGCGTCGATCGGGCTCAAGATGGCGCTGCCGGAGCGCCCGGTGGTCGCGGTCGTCGGAGATGGGTCCTCGATGTACTCCATCCAGTCCCTGTGGACGGCCGCGCAATCCGGTGTTGGAGTGGTCTTCCTGGTACTCGCCAATGGAGGCTACGCGGTGATGGACCGGTTGGCGGAGCAGCGCGACAGCAAGCCGGCCTGGCCGTCGTTTCCGGAAATTTCGGTGTCCACGATCGCCACCGGTTTCGGCGTCTCCGCCCGTCGGGTTGAGGACTATCCGGGTCTTGTCGAGGCGCTGGATGATGCGCTGGCAGATGCGGCAAGCCGGACGGAGCCGGTGCTGCTGGAAATCGCCGTCGCTCCGGACACCACCTTCGCACCATAAGCTTTGGATATTGCAACACATAAGAGGAGAGAGCAATGACGTTCTTTGAATCATCCCAGTGGGATGGACTCGTTTACAGCGGCGGCTGGACCAAGAGCGACGGCGGTTCGCAGCCGGTGATGGAACCGGCCACAGGCGAGACGATTGGATCCTTCGGAGTAGCCTCCGCCTCCGATGTGGCGAAGGCCGCCGGGCAGGCCAAGGACGCCCAGCTGAAATGGCAGGCAACCTCCTTCGAGGAGAAGGCAGCCATCTTCCGCAAGGCGGGCAGCCTGATCGAGGAGCACGCCGACGTCGCCATGCATTGGTTGATCCGCGAGGCCGGCTCCGGGCAGGGCAAGGCCGGTTTCGAAGCCCACCTGGTTGCCAACGAGTTCTACTCGGCGGCGGCCATGGTCGAGGTGCCGTACGGCCAACTGCTGCGGACCGGCAAGCCGCGGCTGTCCTTCGCGAGGCGGCTCCCGGCCGGAACCGTAGGCGTCATTTCCCCGTTCAATTTCCCGCAGATTCTCTCCAGCCGGTCGGTTGCTCCGGCGCTGGCCGCCGGTAACGCCGTCATCCTCAAACCGGATCCACGCACCGCCGTATCCGGCGGACTCTTCCTGGCTGCAATCCTGGAGGAAGCCGGCCTGCCGGAGGGGCTGTTCCATGTGCTTCCCGGCGGCGCAGAGGCGGGGCAGGCGCTGATTGAGGAGCCATCGGTCCGGATCATTTCCTTCACCGGCTCAACCGGTGCCGGCCGTGCCGTCGGTGAGGCGGCCGCGCGGCATCTCAAGCGGGCGCACCTGGAGTTGGGCGGCAACAGCGCCTTAATCGTGCTCGACGACGTCGATCTTGACGCCGCCGTCTCTGCCGGTGCCTGGGGATCATTCCTGCACCAGGGGCAGATCTGCATGACCACCGGCCGGCACATTGTGCACGAGTCGATATACTCCGAATACGTTGACCGGCTTGCCGAAAAGGCCGAAAAGCTTCCCGTCGGCAATCCTGCCACCAGCGATGTTCCGTTGGGTCCCGTGATTAATGCTGCGCAGCGGGACAAGATCCACGGTTTGGTGAGGGGTTCCGTCGACGCCGGGGCCCGGCTGGCCGCCGGCGGCACCTATGAGGAACTCTTCTACCGTCCGACCGTGCTGGCCGATTGCGAACTCAACCATCCCGGCTTCGCGGAGGAGATCTTCGGTCCGGTCGCCCCGGTGATGAAATTCTCATCGGTTGAGGAAGCGGTCCACATCGCGACTGCGAGTGACTACGGATTGTCCCTGGGCATCCTGACCACCGACGCGATGAAGGGCCTGGCGGTCGCCGACCGGATCCCGAGCGGCATCGTGCACATCAACGACCAGACCGTCGACGACGAATCCGTGGCACCCTTCGGCGGTGTCGGCTTCTCCGGAACCGGCGCCCGGTTCGGCGGCGCCGAAGCCAACCTCGAAGCGTTCACGGAAACGCAGTGGGTCACCATGCAGGGGGAGATCGCCCGGTATCCGTTCTAGTCCTTGACCCAAGTCCCGGGAACGCCCGGCCTCCTCCGATCGTGATCGTATAAGCTACGAGCCGTTCTAATTTTTTTGGAGGTAGATAGTGACCCGTGTGTTGCTGCGTTCGAGCAAGGATCCTTGGACTCCCGTTTCGCCGGAAGTTGCCCTCACCCAGGATACTCACCGGGCCAATGTTGGTAATCTTCTGTTTGGCCAGTCCGTCCATCGGACGCTGAGCGTTCCCGGCACGGAAATTGTGTCGAATAATTACCTCAGCAGCCGGCCGGGTGTCGATGATCACTACGTCCAGCAGATCAACGACGGTTTCGACCGATTCGTCATCCCGTTGGCCAATGCCTTCCGTCCAAGCTTCCAAACAAGCCTGCGCCGTTTAACCCGCGTCATCAGCAAGCTGGACATGCCGGTCACTATCGTCGGCGTCGGAAGCCAGCACCGGCTTGAGGTCAGCGAGGCCGGGGAGGACCCCATCGCCGATGACGTCAAAGAATTCATGGCCGCCGTCCTCGATCGTTCGGCAAGCATTGGAGTACGTGGGGAACGGACCGCTGCCTATTTGAAGGACCTGGGCTTCGGGGCGGAACACGTTGATGTCATCGGATGCCCGTCGGTATTCACGAAGGGCCCTTCTCCAGCGGTTACCAGGAAAGTACCTGAGCTGAATGCGGAGAGCCGGATTGCACTGACCCTGACACCTAAGGTCAGGGAGATGGCGCCCATCGTCGCCCGTCACGCCGATAAGTACCGGAACCTCATCTACATTCCGCAGACGAATAAGGACCTCACAACAATGGTCTGGGGGGAACATTCCCGCGGTATAACAGACCTCCGGATGCCCGTACATGCCGGGCACCGGCTCTACACCGAAGACCGGATGCGGTTCCCTCTGGATCCCCGTACCTGGATCGAGTATCTGGAAGACTTCGAGTTCACCTTCGGAACCCGCATGCACGGAAGTGTCTCTTCCATCCTCGCCGGGGTTCCCGCGATGCTTATTGCCCACGACTCCCGCACCCTCGAATTAGCTGACTACTTCGACATCCCGCACCGTCGGATCGATGACGTTGATCCCGAACTTGATGCAGCAGAGCTGTACAACACGGTTGATTATTCGAAGTTCCACGCCGGGCTGCCCGAAAAATTCGCCAGATTCACGGCATTCCTGGAAAAGAACGACCTGCCGCATATTTACCAGGCAGGAAACGAAAACACCGCCTTCGACGACAAGTTGGCGGAAGCGGAACTCCCACCAATGGTCCATACCTTGATGGCTCCGGGCGAGGAGGGCCGGCGGGAAGTCCTCTCCCGTCTCCGCTGGCTGCGGCAAGGGAACAAAGTTGACGAGACCCGAACGAGGTACCAGCTCAAGGCCGTCCTTCCGCTCACTTCAAAGCCGGTGCTGACGCTGGCGGACGTGGACAAGCATGTTCAAGGTCTTGACCGGAAGACCGCAGACTCTTCCAAGCTATTGAAGGACCTGAAGGTCCAACTGAAGCAATCCCGAAAGCAACTTACGTCGCAAACAAAAGTCCTTGACCGGCAGGCGAGGCGCCTTGATCGTCAGGCGGAACGCCTCGATCGCCAAGCCAAGATCATTAAGGAACTAACCCGCCCCAAACCAACGGTGATTCAGCGTGGCCGCAAGTTTGCGAGGCGGGCCGAAAAGTCGCTCAAGCGCAGGTTGCGTTCCCTGCGGTAAACCTCAGGCGCTGATGATGCGGTTCCGTCAAGCCCGGTAGCCAAAAACCCCGCCGAGCAACGCGATGACCAGGAACATGATGCCGGCAGCGCAGAATCGGCGCCAGCCAGGCGAAGACGCTCAACGACATCATCGCTGCAGGACCATGAAAATCGTCACCTGCCATGCCCTGCATCATGTTAGCGTTCTGGTCATGATTGTGACGGCGGTTTTACTGGCCGCGGGCAACGGCAGCCGGTTGGGGCGCGGCCCGAAAGCCCTCCTCCCGTACCACGGTAGACCTCTCCTTGAGCACATAGCACGCGCACTTTTCGACGGCGGGTGCGACGATGTCGTCGTCATCCTGGGTGCCGAAGCAGCACGAGTTCGCGCCGAGTGCCGGCTCGACGGCTGCACCGTTGTGGAAAACCCGGATTGGGCCTCCGGAATGGCCTCTTCCTTCAAGGCCGGCGTTGCGGCAATTGGGCGTGCCGGCGTCGCTGAGGGTCCGGACGCGGTTCTGATCGCCTTGGTCGACCAGCCACACATCAGTGCCGGACTGGTCCAGCACCTCCTTCAGGTTCATCGCCGGGAAAGGATAACCGCTGCGCGATATGCCGATGCGCGGCGGCCCTCGCACCCGATGATCTTCGACCCCGTCCACGCCCGGCAGGCAGCGGAACTGGCGCAGGCCGATGCGGGAGCCCGCACCTTCCTGCGCCGGAATCCCGACTTGGTTGACCTTGTGGACTGCACCGGTTTGGGCGATGACGCCGACATCGACACAGCTGACGATCTGCACCTTCTCGAGGGGGAATCGTCCGGCCGGGGCAATCAGCCCTGACCGCCGTCGTTAATCCTTCGCCACAGGGACTTCGTTTCCATCGCAGTCCAGGAGCTTTCCGTCCCTGAAAATGTCGCCATCCTTGAGTGCCTTCAGCTGGTCTTCGCGGACAGCACGCGGCGGGCTGGCGACAAAGACCGAGGAGTCTTTCGAGTTGCCCGCCTTGAAGTGGTTGAACAGCAGGTTCAGCAGGACCGCCATCACCGCGGCGGAGCTGATGCCGGAGTGGAAAATCGTGGCGAACCAGTCCGGGAAGTTGTCGTAGAACGTCGGAGCGACGATCGGGATCATGCCGAAGGCCAGCGACGTAGCCACGATGACCAGATTCATATTGTCTTTGTACTCGACCTTGGCCAGTGTGCGGATGCCGCTGGCTGCCACAGTTCCGAACAAGACCACACCCGCACCGCCGAGCACCGGCGTCGGAATTTCCGCGACAACCCGGCCGAGGACCGGCAGCAACCCCAACACCAGCATGATCAGGCCGCCTGCGGCGACCACGAAGCGGCTCTTGATACCGGTAATGGCAACCAGCCCGACATTCTGCGCGAAAGCGGTCTGGGTAAAAGAGTTGAAGACCGGGGCAATGGCGCTGGAGAGCATGTCCGCGCGCAGGCCGTCGGCGATGCGCCGTGAGTCGACCTTGGTTTCGGCGATCTCCCCCACCGCGAGGATGTCCGCCGTCGTTTCCGTCATCGTTACCAGCACGACAATGGTCATGGAGATAATGCCGGCGAGCTCGAAGACCGGCCAACCGAACGCGAAGGGCTGCGGGAACGCAAAAGCCGGGCCTTCCGAAACCTTGGAGAAGTCCGCCATGCCGAGCACGGCCGCGAGCAAGGTGCCTGCGACAATGGCGATCAGGATGGACAGTCGGGAAATGGCCGCGCTGCCGACCTTGCTCAACAGCAGCACGATGGCCAGCGTCAGGGCGGCAAGACCGATATTGGCGAGGCTGCCGTAGTTTTCGTCAGTGGAGTTTCCGCCCATCGCCCAGTTGGCTGCGACCGGCATCAAGGTCAAACCAATAGTGGTAATAATGACGCCGGTAACCACCGGCGGAAAGAAGCGGATCACCTTCGCAAAGAACGGAGCGATGACAAGTCCGATGACGGCGGCGACCAGCACCGCGCCGAACACGGACTGGATGCCTCCTCCGGTTTCCAGAATCGCGACCATGGTGGCCACTCCGGCGAAGGACACGCCCTGCACCAGCGGCAGCTGCGAGCCGAAGAACGGCACGCCCCAGCTCTGGAGGATGGTCGCCGCTCCCCCGACAAAGAGGCAGGACGCGATCAGGATGCCGATTTCCGATGCCTCCAGTCCGGCGGCTGATCCCACGATCAGCGGCACCGCGATGATGCCGCCGTACATGGTCAGCACGTGCTGGAGTCCGTAGGCAAACGTTTTGCCCACGGGCATCCGCTCGTCTTCGGGACGGCCGCCGTTTTTGGCTGGCTTGGACTTGCCTGGCTTGGACTTGGTTGGTTTGGTCTTGTGAAGTTTCATAGTTGACCTCCATGTCAACTAATGGCCCCTGCACTGCCGGGGGCCGCTATGGATCACTACAGAGTCGAATCAGTTCTTTCGGCTTTGATAAGCGCGTACCCCCAGGTAGATCTTGTCCCGCGCCAGCGGCAGTTCGGTGAACCGCACACCGGTCGCGTTCTTGATGGCATTAGCCATGGCAGGGGCCACGGGGTTGAACGGGCTTTCGCTCATCGACTTGGCACCGAGCGGGCCCAGCTTGTCGTTCGTCTTCGCGAAATAGACCTCGCTGCGGGGCACATCCGCGAAGGTGGGCAGATGGTACTGGCGCAGAATGTTCGTCTGCACCACCCCCGCATCGTCAATCACCACCTCTTCGTACAGCGCGGCTCCCAAAGCCTGCGCAATACCGCCCTCGATCTGCCCGCGGCACTGCAGCGGATTCATCACGACGCCGGCATCGGCCGCCTGCACACTCTGCAGGATTTGCAGCTCGCCGGTCTGTTCGTTCACAGCCACGCGGAATCCCTGGACGTTGAACGCGACCGAGCGCGGCGTGCCGCCCCAGTAGCCCCGGCCCAGCAGTTCGGTTCCGCTCTGTTTGGCGTGCTCATACAGCTCCGCAAGGCTGATCCGGGTGCCAGCACAGTCGACGCCGTCTCCGTCAAGCACGCATTCCGCACCTTCGGTTCCGGTCACGACGGCGGCAAACTTGGTCAGTTGCGTGGCCAACTCCTCCGCGGCCTGCAGCGACGCCTTGCCGGCAACGGTGACTCCGGTGGAGCCGAAAGCGCCGGTGTCATGTTCCACCAGGTCGGTGTCGGACTGCCTGACGGTGATCAGTGACGCACTGGTGTTGAGCGCCGTAGCAGCCAACTGGGCGTGCACCGTCGTCGTGCCATTGCCGAACTCAGCGGTGCCGACCAGCAGTTCATACCGTCCGTCTTCGCCCATCCGCGCCCGGGCGTGCGAAATATGGCCGCGCGGGGGCACGGTATCGATCATGGACAGCGCGGTGCCCTCGCCGACCAGCCATTCCGGACCGAGCACGAAACCGAACTCGGCCTCACGTTTCCGCCCGCGGGCGAGGGCGTCATCGACCAGGTCAATGCACTGATCCAGCCCGTAGCTGCCGAAATGGACATCCTCTTCCGGTTCCGGTCCGGTCGAGATCATCCGGTCGCCGTCGGCAATAATGTTCCGGCGGCGCAGCTCCATCGGCTCGATTCCCAGTCGCGAGGCGAGTTCGTCCATGGTGGATTCGATCGCGAACACCATCTGGCTCAGCCCGTAGCCGCGGAAGGCGCCGGCCGGAACGGTGTTGGTGAACACGGCGCGCGCGTCGACCTTCTTGTTGGGGCAGTTGTAGACGGCGATTGACTCGCCGCAGCCGTGGAACATCACGCCGATGCCGTGGTTGCCGTACGCGCCGGTGTTGGAGAGCACATCCAGCTCCAGGGCGGTGAGTTTTCCGTCGGCGCCGGCCCCGGCCTTGACCTTGATGCGGAAGGGATGGCGCGTGGTGGCCGAGGTGAACTGCTCCTCGCGGGTGAATTCCAGCTGAACCGGCACCTTCAAGGCCAGCGCGGCCATCGTGACGACGTCTTCGGTGAGGATTTCCTGCTTGCCGCCGAAGCCGCCGCCGACCCGTTCGCACAATACCCGGATCCGGTCCGGTTCGAGTCCGAAGATCCGGCACAGCGCCCGGCGGGCGAGGAATGGCACTTGGGTGCTGGAGCGCACCACGAGCCGGCCGTCGTCGTCGAACGAGGCGATGGAGGCGTGTGTTTCCAGCGATGCGTGCTGGACGCGCTGGGTGTGGAAGGTGTTTTCGTAGATCGCGGCGGCCTGCGCGAAGCCCTCCTCGACGTCGCCGACGGCGCTGTGCAGTTCGGCGAGTACGTTGTCCTGCGGCCGGGCGATGCGGGACACGTCGGCGTCCTTTTCGCCATGGATCCGCGGCGACTGCGGCAGCTCCGCCTCTTCCGGATCGATCACCGAGGCCAGGATTTCGTAGTCGACCCTGACCCTGCGGACGCCCTCCTCGGCGGCGCGGACGGAATCGGCGACGACGGCGGCCACCCGCTGTCCGACGTGCCGGACGACGTCGTCGAGCACCCTGGTGTCGTCCGGATCGTCGGCATAGTGGTCATGCTGGGCGCTGGAAAAACGTTGTTCGGGCGCGTCCTCGTGGGTGAAAACGGCCCTCACGCCTGGCACCGCGAGCGCGTCGGTGGTGTCGATGTTGCGGACCCGGGCATGGGCGTGCGGCGAGCGGACCAGCTTCATGTGCAGCAGCCCGGGCAGGGACTTGGGGTCGACGTCGAGGGTGTAGCGGACCTTGCCGGTGACCACGCCGAGCCCGGCCGGCGCACCGACGTTGTCGCCTGCCCGCTGGTGTCCGATGCCTTCAGCGTCGACATTCTGCACACCGCAGACCGCGTCCTCAATGGCCCGGTAACCGGTGCAGCGGCACAGGTTGCCCTTCAGGTTCCGGGGCAGATTCTCCAGCTGCTCGTCGTCGAACGTGCTGGCCGTCATCAGGAAACCGGCGGTGCAGAAACCGCATTGAAAACCCTGCGCCGCCAGGAACTGCTGCTGCATCGGGTGCAGTTCCCCGTCGCCGGCGAGTCCTTCGACCGTGGTGACCGCTTTGCCCTCAGCCCGGTGCGCGGGATAGAGGCAGCTGTGCACCGGTTTGCCGTCAACGTGGACGGTGCAGGCTCCGCAGTCGCCGCCGTCGCAGCCCTTCTTCACACCGAAATTGCCCTGTTCGCGGAGGTAGGTGCGCAGGCACTGTCCCGGCTGGGGTTCGACGGCGGCATGGTTTCCGTTGATCTCGATGCCGCTGAAGCCGGTCTCTGCTGCGCCGGTCCGGCGGCCAGTGGTTGCTTGGTTCGTCATGATGTTGGTCCTTCGCCCAGTTCGGCACGGATTTGTTCGGCCAGCAGGTAGGTCATATCCCGGCGCCATGCGGGCAGCCCGTGGATATCGTCGTGATACAGGCCGGTTGGCACCGCTTCGTCGATGGCGGCTGCAAGGTCGGCGGCACTGGCGCCTGGCAGCAGATCCAGCTGCACCGGACGCTTGGTGGAGGCCGTGATGGTCAGCCGGATGCCGCCGTCGTTCTGTTTCCGGCCGATCAGCAGCACTCCGGACCGGCCGAGGTTGGACAGCGACAGTCGGCGGAAGGCCACCGGTTCGGAGAGCGCAGCGGCCGGCAGGTGGATGCTGCGGATCAGCTCCCCCGGTTCCAGCGCGTTCTGCGCGTCTCCCGTGACCAGTCCGGCCACCGGCAGTTCGCGGCTTCCGCCACCGGGGACCAGTATGGTGGCGACGCCGTCGAGGGCCGCGGTCAGCGACGTCATCGGTCCGGCCGGAAGCGAGGTGGCAATATTGCCGCCCACGGTGGACATGTTCCAAATCTTGAAGGAGGCGACGAAGGAATCGCAGCATTGCCGGAACAGCGACAGGGCCGGCCAGCGGTCCACGGGCGCCTGCCCGCTGCGGGGGAAGGCATAGAGCTCCGCGATCGTGCAGGTTGCGGCGATTTCCAGGCCCTCGTCAGTGACGGTCAGCGCCGGCCAGTCGGCATAGGAGATATCGAGCAGCCGCTTCAACGTGGACGTGCCATAGGAGTAAAGCACCGTGCCACCGGCGAGCCAGGCATCGCCCGGCTGCCACTGATCGGGATCGTGTGACTTCTCTGTCGCCACGACGGTACTCATATCCATGACGAAACTCCTGACTGTGAAATGGGCGGGTGGACCGCCTCCGGATGGATCGGCCCGGTGCTGCGGCTCAACGGCTGCGCCGTCCGGTGTTGATTTCTTCCGGCGATGATTTCGGCCATGATGGACACCGCCACTTCCTCGGGGGTGACCGCCCCGAGGTCCAGCCCGATCGGTGAATGCAGCCGGTCCAACTGCTCCTGGTCCACGCCGAGCGCCTGCAGGGATTCGACCCGCTGGGCATGGCTGCGGCGCGAACCCATCGCCCCGACGTACTGCACCGGCAGCGTCAGCGCCAGTTCCAGCAGCGGAATATCGAACTTTACGTCGTGGGTCAGCACGCAGATCACGGTGCGGGCGTCCAGCCTGTCCTGGCCGGCTTCGGCTTCCAGATACCGGTGCGGCTGTGCCACCACGACCTCGTCTGCCCCGGGGTAGCGGCCGGCGGAAGTGAACGCCTTCCGTGCGTCGCAGAGCGTGACGTGATAGCCAAGCAGTTTTCCGGTCCGGACCAGCGCGGCGCTGAAATCGTTGGCGCCGAAGATCAGCAGCCTCGGCGGTGGCAGCCGGGTTTCCACCAGCAGGCTGATGTAGTCGTCGCCGCAGACATCACGGTTCGGCGAAAGCCGGAGCACGCCGGTCTGCCCGGTCGAGAGCATCGCCTGGATCTGCGCCGCGGCCCCGTGCGCGGCGGTGCTGTCACCGATCAGCGCTTCGAGCTGCCCCGCGTCGGCTGTGGAGGGAAAGTCCTGCGGATCAAGTACGACGACGCCGGTCAGCCTGCCGCCGTCGAGCCGCCTGATAATCGCGGCGGGAGTGTTCTGTGCGGTATCCGCCAGCCGGGACAGGCCGGCGACGTCGAGCTGTTGCTCCGGATGCCCCTGCGGATACACCGGCTGGATCAGGATGTCGAGCACTCCCCCGCAGGTCAGGCCGACCGCGAAGGCATCCGAGTCGCTGTACCCGAACTGCTCGCGCCGGACCGTGGCGGAGTCCATCGCCTCCCGGCACGCGTTGTAAACGGCGCCTTCCACGCAGCCGCCGGAGAGCGATCCCACCACCTCGCCGTCAGCGTTGACGGCCATGGCGGTTCCGACCCCTCTGGGTACGGAGCCGGTCGCGGACACTATGGTCGCGACAGCGAACGGTTGCCCCGCTCCGAGCCAGTCGGAGCAGGAGTTCAGGATGTCGAGCATTCTGCTGCCCTTTCCTTGAGGGTGCGCCTTTGGCGGGCACCTTATAGATGGAATTATGCGCGGCGCCGGAAGGCCCTGTCACGGGTCTTCCGGCGCCGTTCCTGTTCGACATGGAAACTGTGGAGGTCAGAACAGGAGTTTGTTACGTCCCGAGCGCGGCCGAAACCGGGCCGCGGGCGAAGTACAGGACGAAGCCGGCCGCCGTGAGCCACATCAGCCAGTGGATCTTGTGGGCCTTGCCGGACGCTGCCCGGATCAACACCCAGCTGATGAAGCCGATGCCGATTCCGTTGGCAATCGAGTAGGTCAGCGGCATCGTGATGATGGTCAGGAACGCCGGCAGCGCGATGGAGAAGTTCTTGAAGTTGATCTCCTTGATCTGCGCCACCATCATCGCCCCGACGACCACCAGTGCCGCCGCGGCCGCCTCGAGCGGGACGACCGCCGTCAGCGGGGTGAGGAACATCGCCGCCAGGAACAGCGTGCCGGTGACGACGCTGGCCAGTCCGGTGCGGGCGCCTTCGGCAATACCGGAGGCGGAATCGATGAAGACGGTGTTGGACGACGCCGAGGTGGCACCACCGGCAACAGCACCGGCTCCCTCGACGATCAGGGCCGCTTTCAGCCCCGGGAAGTTGCCCTTCTTGTCCGCCAGCCCGGCGCTCTTGGCCAGCCCCGTCATCGTTCCCATAGCGTCGAAGAAGTTCGTGAACACGAGGGTGAAGACGAGCATGGTGGCGGCCAAGGCGCCGATCCGCTCAAAGGCACCGAAGCTGAACTCGCCAACCAGGCTGAGATCCGGAACTGCGAAGATGGACGACGGCAAGGCGGGCACGTTCAGGTGCCAGCCGCCGGGATTTTCGAATGCCGGCCCCAGTTTCAGGATGCTTTCGACGACGACGGCGATCACTGTCGTGGCGACCATGCCGATCAGCAGTCCGCCGGTGACTTTGCGGGCCACGAGGATGCCCATCAGGATCACGCCGAGCAGGAAGACCAGCGTCGGCACTGCGGTGATGGAACCGCCGTCGCCAAGCTGTACTGGCGGTCCGCCCTCGGTGCCCTGGACGAAACCGGAATCCACGAACCCGATGAACGCAATGAACAGACCGATGCCGACGGTGATGGCCGCCTTCAAGGCCGGCGGCACCGCGTTGAAGATCGCCTCGCGGGCTCCGGTCACGGCCAGCAGAACGATCAGCAGTCCGTTGATCACCACCAGGCCCATGGCTTCCGGCCAGGTGACGTCGCCGACAACGGAGACGGCCAGGAAGGAGTTAATGCCGAGCCCGGCGGCAATGCCGAACGGCAGGTTGGCGGCGATACCGAAAATGATGGTCATGACGCCGGCGGTCAGGGCCGTGACGGCGCCAACCTGCGCCGCTTCGAGCCAGCCGCCCTCGACGTCGAGCGTTGCCGAATCCGGGCCGAAGCCGCCCAGGATCAGCGGGTTCAGGATGACGATGTAGGCCATCGTGATGAAGGTGACGAGTCCGCCGCGGATTTCCCGGCTGTAGCTGGAGCCACGCTCGGTAATCTTGAAGTAGCGGTCCAGCAGGTCCTTTTTGCCCGACTTGCGGGTGGTTGGTGCTGATTGTGGATCTTCTCCGGGCCTTGAGCCCGATCCGGTCAGAAGTACCATTTCTGCTCTCCCCCTTAGTAGTCGACGCGGTCGAGAGTCGCGGCCCACTGGTCAAACGGGGCGGTCCGCGATTCCATGGGTACCTGCCGCACCGGAAGCGACCGGTCTTCAGGAGGAGTGTTGAAGTAGTCGTAGAAGACAGCGTCGTCGAAACCGCCGTCGGCAGCATCGTGGCGGTCGGCAGCGAAGTAAACCCCGGCCACGCGTGCCCACAGTGAGGTCGCCAGGCACATTGGGCACGGCTCGCAGCTGGTGTACAGCTTGGCGCCGGTCAGGTCGAAGGTTTCCAGCGCAGCGCAGGCGTTGCGGATCGCCATCACTTCGGCGTGGGCGGAGGGGTCATTGTCCGCGGTGACGCGGTTGACGCCGTGGAATACCTGACCGTCCGCGGTAACGACGACGGCGCCGAATGGACCACCGGAATTTTGGACGTTGGCTACGGCGAGCGCGATCGCCTCGGAGAGATAATTGGTGTCGGCAGAATCTTTTTCCATGGTGAAACTCCAGGATCAGGCAGCTGCCGTGACACGTCATGTGCGCCATGATGTCTCTCAAGAACTCGTACCAGAGCGGCTGCGATTTAGATATTGCAGTTCAGCCTGGTAGATAGCTTCTCTGTCCTGAGTGCCCGCCTTTGGCTTGACACTGAGATTACTGGCACAGTGAGTGATGCGCAACACATTTGTGGAAAAAGTTTTTCGACTAGTGAAAGAAGCCTGCTGATGAATCCCGTTCCCACCGCCGAATTGCACCTGCACATCGAGGGAACGCTCGAGCCGGAGCTCATTTTCGCACTCGCGGAACGGAACGGCGTCGAACTGCCCTACGCCGATATCGAGGAACTGCGGCGGCAGTACGAGTTCGTCGATCTGCAGTCCTTCCTGAACCTGTATTACAGCAACATGGCCGTGCTGCAGACCGAGCAGGACTTCGCCGACATGACGCGCTCCTACCTGGCCCGCGCCGCAGCGGCAGGCGTCCGGCACGCTGAGATCATGATGGATCCGCAGGCGCACCTGTCCCGGGGAGTGTCGCTGGCCACCTGCGTCAATGGAGTTGCCGCCGGACTCGCCGGCAGTAAGCAGGAGTTCGGCCTGAGCACCGAACTGATCGCGGCGTTCCTGCGGGACGAGCCCGCCGACGAGGCGTTGGCCGTGCTGGAGGACCTGCTCGCGATGGAGGCGCCCATCATCGGCATCGGGTTGGATTCGGCTGAGCTCGGCCACCCGCCGTCGGACTTCCTGACACTTTACGAACGTGCCCACTCGGCGGGATTGAAGTGCGTGGCCCACGCTGGCGAGGAGGGACCGCCCGATTACATCCGTCGAGCCCTGGACCTGCTCAAAGTCCACCGGGTGGACCACGGAATCCGATGCATGGAGGATGAGGAACTCGTGGAGCGGCTTGTCGCCGAACAAATGCCGCTGACCGTCTGCCCGCTTTCGAATGTGCGGCTCCGCGCGGTCGACACACTCGCCGTGCACCCGCTGCCCGGGATGCTGGAACGCGGGCTGAACGTGTGCGTGAACTCGGACGATCCGGCCTATTTCGGCGGCTATCTGGATGACAACTTCGCCCGGCTGCAGGAGACCTTCGGGTTCAATACCGGGCAGTTGGTCAAGCTGGCGGAAAACTCGGTGCAGTCTGCCTTCATCACCGACGAGCGCCGCCGGGAACTCTTCGCCGAAATTGAAGCCTGGCAAAACAGCGGTGGTGCGGGCTGACGCCGGGAGGTGCTATTGTTCCTCGCAACCGCTGTAGCGGTTCCTGGATCAGCAGACAGGAGAACTGAGCTGGCGACATTCGTGCCGTCCGCCCAGACCGGCGTGTCCGCGGTGTCGCAGACCGACATCGACCGGAGGATCTATCCGTGGACGCCCGACGCACCTGGCTGCGCAACCCGCTGGCCATCTTTACCGCCAATGAGCACGACGCCGGCGGTGGAGTCATCGTCGAAGGCACCAAAATTGCCGAGCTGGTTGCCACCGGCCAGGCACCGACGACGGCGTACGACGAAATTTTCGAGGCCCGCGAGCACGTCTTCCTGCCCGGACTTATCAACACGCACCACCACTTCTACCAGACCCTGACCCGCGCCTGGGCGCCCGTGGTCAATGTGCCGCTGTTCCCTTGGCTGCAGAACCTGTATCCAGTGTGGGCCCGCCTGACTCCGCGCGATCTGGAACTGGCCACCACGGTCGCGCTGGCCGAACTGCTGCTGTCCGGCTGCACCACGGCGGCCGATCATCACTATCTGTTCCCCGGCGGAATGGAAGAATCGATCGACATCCAGGCCGCCGTCGTCGGGAATCTTGGCATGCGGGCCACGCTCACCCGTGGCTCAATGACGCTGGGCCAGGACGACGGCGGACTTCCCCCGCAGCAAACCGTGCAGCGGCCGGACGTGATCCTCGCCGACAGCGAGCGCCTGATCAAGCAGTACCACGAGCGCGGTGACGGCGCCCGGATCCAGATTGGCCTGGCGCCGTGTTCGCCCTTCTCCGTCACCACGGACATCATGCGGGACAGCGCCGATCTGGCCGAACAATACGACGTTCGCCTGCATACCCATCTGGCGGAGACCATCGACGAAGAAGATTTCTGCCGGGAGATGTTCGGGCTCCGCACGGTCGACTATCTCGAAAGCGTCGGCTGGCTCAGCTCCCGCACCTGGCTCGGCCACGGCATCCACTTCAACGACGACGAAGTGGCCCGCCTTGGTGCCGCCGGCGTCGGCATTGCCCACTGCCCGACGTCGAACATGCGCCTCGCCTCCGGAATCTGCCGGGCGATAGAGCTGGAAGACGCCGGTGCCGCCGTCGGGCTGGGAGTTGATGGCTCCGCCTCCAATGACGCATCCAACCTGATTCTCGAAGCCCGTCAGGCGCTTTATCTCCAACGGCTGCGCTACGGGGCCGAACAAGCCACGCCGGAACGGGCACTGCGCTGGGCGACCAAGGGCTCTGCAGCCGTCCTGGGACGGGACGACATCGGCGAAATCGCCGTCGGCAAGCAGGCAGACTTTGCGCTGTTCAAGACCGACGAACTGCGGTTCTCCGGCAGCCACGACCCCATCGCGGCGCTACTGCTCTGCGGAGCGGACCGGGCCGACCGCGTGATGATCGGCGGCCAGTGGCGCGTCATCGACGGGGCAGTTGAGGGACTGGATATCCCAGCTCTCGTCGCCGAACACTCCGCCGCTGCGCGACAGATGGTTGCGGGGTAAATACTCATCACCTGAATGATCTTTACTTCCACCATACGGATATTGGATTTTCCCTTGTGGAATAGTGTGATGCGGATTACAGTTTTATCATCCCCAAAACGAGGACCGTAACGTAATCCACACCACAATCTGATTGGCAGAGGCGATGAAGATCAATGACAATGCCGGGTGCCTGGAGGGAAAATGAAGACCCTAAAGAAGTCCTGTAGGAGCATGGCGACCCAGATCGCCATCGCCGCCATCGCTGGAATCGTGTTCGGCCTGATCGTGGGTGAATGGGCGAGCAACCTGAAGTTCATCGGAGACTTGTTCATCCGGCTCATCCAGATGTCAATCGTCCCACTCGTGATGGCATCGGTCATTTTCGCCACCGGATCGATGACTGGTTCAGGTGTGGGCAAGATGGCCTTCCGCACCTTCAAATGGATGATCGGCTTCTCCGTCATCGCCGCTGTACTGGCCGTGGCGTTGAGCGTCCTCATCAACCCTGGAGGCGGTCAAGTCTTCACCGGCGAGATCGACAGTTCGCTGCAGAAGGATGCGTCACAATCGACCGGGTGGCAGGAGACGATCACCGCCTTCGTTTCCACCAACATCTTCGAGGCAATGTCCACAGCCACGATGGTCCCCATCATTGTCTTTTCGTTGATCTTCGGCATGGCTCTGAACAAACATGTGCAGAAGACGCAGAACCGGCTGCTCGTCGACTTCTTCGACCAGGCCCAGCAAGTGGTGCTGCTCACCATCCGCCTCATCATGTACATTGCGCCGATCGGTGTCTTTGCCTTGCTCGCCTCGCTGGCAGGCGACGTGGGGTTCGCGGTTGTCACCACCGCGCTGAAGTACCTCGGTGCGACGTTGATCGGCGTCCTCATCCTCACGGTGCTGTTTGTCATCGTGGTGTCGGCGCGGACCGGCCTCAGCCCGTTGAAACTGCCCGCCAAACTGGCCGAGCAGACTGCGGTGGCCATCACTACGACCAGTTCGGCCGTCACCTTCCCGACGGTGCTGAAGAACACCGTGGAGAAAGTCGGTGTGAGCAAACGCTGCGCCGACTTCACCCTCTCGGTTGGTCTGACCATGGGGTCATATGGCGCCGTGCTCAACTACACGATCGCCATCATGTTCCTTGCCCAGGCCGGGAATGTGGACCTTACTATCGGCCAGATCGTCATGGGAATGGGACTCGCGATTCTCCTCAACATGGGCACCATCACCGTCCCTGGC
Source organism: Arthrobacter monumenti (assembly GCF_054511255.1). Taxonomy (NCBI): domain Bacteria; kingdom Bacillati; phylum Actinomycetota; class Actinomycetes; order Micrococcales; family Micrococcaceae; genus Arthrobacter; species Arthrobacter monumenti. The sequence continues at coordinate 251,508 of NZ_JBTNCY010000008.1, forward strand.
GGCTTCCCCGTAGTCGCGCTGTTCCTGGCTTCGGCGCTCAATCTTCCGATCGAGGCCGTGGGACTGCTCATCGCCGTCGACTGGTTTGCCGGCATCTTCCGCACCTTCGTCAACGTCAACGGTGACACCTTCGTCGCGATGCTGGTAGCCAATGCGAGTGACGAGATCGATCGGGACGTCTACGCCGGAAAGAAGACCGCAGTCGCTGAACAACCCGCGCAGCCCATTTCAAAACCTACGGAGTAGCTCGCCCCGAGCCAGACACTCTCCGCTGAAAACCCCTGCGGCAAGGATTCACATTCTTGCCGCAGGGGATTTTAGTCTGCGTCGAACTGCCTGTTGCCATCCTTCCAGACCTGTTCGATCATGGTCCCTATGGTCGTCAGCTGCGTCTCGGTTTCCAGCTTTCCATTGAGCACGACGACGTCGGCGGTGTAGTTTTCCGCGAGCCGACCAACGGAATTTTCCGGGGCGATCAATTCACCGGCGACCGACGTCGTCGCTGCCAGTACCTGCTCCAGGTTCATGCCGGCGTCGGCCATCAGGGCAAGTTCTTCCAGGTTTTCACCATGGACGCCCACGCCCGAATCGGTGCCCATGCCGATCCGGACGCCCGCTTCCACCGCCCGGGCGATGGATTTGCGGTGGATGTCAGCCACCCGGTGCGCCTTCGCAATCACCTGTGGCGGCAGCCCACTCCCGCCTGCCTCCGCCTTCCGGATTACCGCCCTCGGCGCGGCAAGGGTCGGCACCAGATACGCATTCTTATCCAGGAACAGCTGAATGGCCTCGTCCGTAAGGTAGATACCGTGTTCGATGCTGCGGACGCCCGCCCGCAGGGCGTTCATGATCCCTGCCGTTCCCTGCGCGTGCGCCATCACATACTTGCCTTGGGTTTCCGCCTCTTCAACGATGACGGCGATCTCCCCTTCGGTGAACTGTGAGTGCGAGGGGTCGTCGCTGGGCGAGAGAACTCCCCCGGTTGAGCAGATCTTGATCTGGTCGGCCCCGGCCCGCAGAAGCTGGCGGGTGGTCTTGCGGACTTCCTCGATCCCATCGGCGACGGCGGCCGGCCGGCCGGGATGCGCGCCCAACCCGGGCGAACTGGCTCCGGAGGGCTCCCAAAAATCCCCGTGGCCCCCGGTTTGGGACATGATGCTGATGGCCAGGCGCAGCCGTGGACCCTTGATCAAGCCGTCGTCGACCGCCACCTTCGCCCCCAGGTCTGCCCCACCGGCGTCACGCGCGGTGGTGATTCCCGCCCGCAGCGTGGCCTCCAGATTGCGGACGGATTCGTAGAATTGCAGCGAGAACGGCTGCGTAAAGGCCTGCACAGACCCCGGGTTGGAAGTCGTCGCGTGCACGTGCAGGTCGATCAGACCCGGGAGCACGGTCTTTCCCGCGCAGTCGACCACCGTCGCATCGGTGTAGTTTTCGGAGGAAGCGAGGTCGGGCCCGACGGCGGCAATCTTCGAGTCTTTGAGGACGACGTCGTTGGTTCCGGGGAGGAATTGCCCGCCGTCGAACACATGGCCATTCGTGAAAATCGTCGTACCGGGCAAGTTGTCCACCTTTATCTATCGTTGACACGGCCATCGATTCATCGACACCGTCATCCTTTGTGCGCCGCTGTCCTTAGTAAGCAGCCGTCCTTAACACGGCGTGATCCCCATCACGCCACAGCCATCCTAACCGGTGCAGTTTCCGCTCGAATCCCACCTCCTCGACTCCCCTCGTCCAACCGACGTAGCCTTACCGCTATGGATGACCCATCGCCGTACCGGTCCTATTTGGAGGCCGAGCGTCAGCAGCGCCTCGCTTTGATAGAGGAGTTACGGTCGAACATTGATGCCGTCAGCGAGGCCCGGCAGGACTCCAACGTCGACGACGAACACGACCCCGAAGGTTCGACGATCGCGTTTGAGCTATCGCAGGCTTCGACGCTATTGCGCGCCAGCAGTGAACGCCTGACTGAGATAGACGCCGCATTGAAGAGGCTCGACGACGGCAGCTATGGGTACTGCATTGCCTGCGGAAACCCGATTCCGCCCGGAAGGCTCGAAGCCCGGCCATGGACGTTGTACTGCGTTCAGCATGCTAGATAAACGAGTCGGATGTCCAGAGGTGGAACAATGCGTAGGCCCGGTATGGCCTCCACGGCTCGGACATTGCCGCTGCTTCGCGCGCCGTTTTAACTCCCAGCGCCCGCTGGAGAACCAAATCGCCGGAGGGATAGGCATCCCGGTCCGCCAGCACCCGGATTGCTAGATAGTCCGCCGTCCACGGACCGATGCCCGGCACTTTCAGCAGCGACGCGCGGGTCTCCGCCGGATCAGCGTCGTGCTGCAACCGCAGTTCTCCGACGGCGACGGCTGACGCCAGCGCGTTCACCGTCCGGGAGCGTGCTCCCGTGATGCGGATCGCTGCCTGCAACTCCTGAGGCGGAATCGCAGCGAGCACCTCCGGGTCGGGAAATGTCCGAAGCCCGCCCGACGCATCGGTTCCAAACGCTTCCACCAACCGCCCACCGAAAGTACGGGCGGCCGCGAGCGAAACCTGCTGGCCGAGAACCGTCAACACCGCTGTTTCAAACGGGTCCACGGAACCGAGCACCCGGAGTCCCGCCCGCGCGGAGACCATCGGCTCGAGCACCCTGTGCTTGATCAAAGCGGCGTCAACGGGGACCGGATCCGTATCGAGGTCCAGCCACCGCCGGACGATTCTCTCTATCTCGCCCTCGGGTACTTGTGCCGGTGGGAGCTGAATCTCCAGCTCCACCTGGCCTGGAACCTGAAATGAAACCTTTACGACGGCGGGACCGGAGCTGGTCTTGATGGTCCGGGAGTGCGCCAAACCGGCAGGATCCGCACATTCCATGCCGGGGATGGCATGTGCCGCGAGCGCACTAAGCAACGGTGCGGTGGCGTATGGCGGGATGTACTCAAGCTGCCGGCGCAGCGTTCCCGGGGATCCGCCGTCGTCAATCAGAGCGCTGGACACCCTGCGTGCGTCGCGAAACCCGCCGTCGCCGGTCACTTATCGCAGCCGTTCATTTTCGCGCGAGCCTGGTCGAGAGGTCCGGCATCGTCACCCACACTCCCGACGATCCGCGCCGATGGCTGCTCACCAGATGCGTATCGATAATCCCGACCGCTTCCATCAGGGCGAACATCGTCGTCGGACCGACAAAGGCGAAGCCGCGTTTGCGCAACGCCTTCGACAACGCCACCGACTCGGGCGACGTCGTCGGAACTTCGTCAAAGCTTCGCGGCGCAGGCGACGCTTCGGGCTGAAACGACCAGATGAACTTCTCCAGGCCACCGTCCTCCCGCAACGCGATTGTCGCGTTGGCATTGGTTATCGTGGCATCGATCTTGCGCTTGTTGCGGACGATTCCGACGTCCTGCATTAACCTTTCAACGTCGGCTTCGGTGAATTGCGCGACGGTCTCAGGATGGAAATCCGCGAAGGCTATGCGGAACGCCGGCCGCTTGCGCAGGATCGTCGACCAGGACAGGCCTGCTTGGAACGCTTCCAGGCTGATCCGCTCGTACAATTCCTGCTCGCCGCGGACCGGCATGCCCCATTCGGAGTCGTAGTATTCGCGCATCATCGGATCGACCGCCGCCCAGCGCGGCCGCGTCAGCCCATCCTCACCAACAACGACGTCGCCCGTGCTCGCGGAATCCATTGAGTCCTCTTTCCTTCGTATTCCAAGCAGTAGACGCCGCGGGCCTGACTATTGTGAGATCGTCCGCTGACGTATTTCATGCGTTCTGAATCAAGGCTAGAGTCTGCACAGTGCTTGGACAATCAACACCTGACCCATTATCCGCAGCCGTCAGCGATCAAGAAACCGCAGCCGGCTTCGTTCGTGTCCGCGGCGCCCGCGAGAACAACCTCCGGAATATCGACGTCGACGTCCCCCGCGACGCCATCGTCGCCTTCACCGGCGTCTCCGGATCCGGCAAGTCATCGCTGGCGTTCGGCACCATCTTCGCCGAAGCCCAGCGCCGCTTCTTCGAATCGGTGGCCCCGTACGCCCGTCGATTGATCCAGCAGGGGCACACGCCCAAGGTCGAGGAGATCACCGGGCTGCCACCCGCCGTCGCACTCCAGCAGCGCCGGGGCACGCCCAGTTCGCGCTCCACGGTCGGCACGCTGACCACTCTTTCCAACTCCCTGCGCATGCTCCTCTCCCGCGCTGGAACCTATCCGCCCGGCTCGTCACGGCTGGAGTCGGACGCGTTTTCCACCAATACCGCCGACGGCGCCTGCCCGCAGTGCCACGGCTTGGGCATGGCGCATACCGTCAGCGAAGAGCTGCTGGTTCCCGACCCGTCATTAAGTATCCGCGACGGCGCGATCGCCGGATGGCCCGGGGCATGGCAGGGCAAGAGCCTGCGGGACATCACAGCAACCCTCGGGTACGACGTCGATATCCCCTGGCGCGATTTGCCCACCGGGAGCCGCGACTGGATTCTCTTCACCGAGGACCAGCCGGTGGTTCACGTGATCCCGCAGAGCGACCGGATCGGGAAACCGTATAAGGGCAAGTTCGTCAGTGCCAGGCGCCACGTGCTGCACACCCTCGCTGAGTCGAAGAGCCAAACCATGCGCGAGAAAGTCCTGCGGTTCATGCAGACCGGGCCGTGTCCCCTTTGCAGTGGCACGGGGCTGAAAGCGGACGCGCTGGCGGTTACATTCGCCAGCCGGAATATAGCCGAACTCAATGCATTGCCGATGACGGAACTGGCCGACATCGTCCGTCCCACCACGGAGCTGACCGACGCCGGTGCGGCCTGGGCATCTGCCGATTCCGGGGAAGCGACCGAGGTAGCCGTGACGGTGACCCGTGACCTGCTGCAGCGGATCGAGGTGCTGCTGGAACTCGGTCTCGGTTACCTGAGCCTCGGCCGGCCAACGCCGACGCTCTCCCCGGGAGAAATGCAGCGGTTGCGGATCGCCACCCAGCTGCGTTCCGGTCTGTTCGGCGTCATCTATGTTCTGGACGAGCCTTCCGCGGGGCTGCACCCCGCAGATGCCGAACCCCTGTTGACCGTGCTGGAACAGCTCAAATCGAGCGGAAACACAGTCTTCGTCGTCGAACACAATATGGACGTGGTCCGCCGCGCGGACTGGGTGGTCGACGTCGGTCCGTATGCTGGTGGGGGCGGCGGGTCTGTACTGTACAGCGGGCCAGTTCCGGGTCTGGCGGAGGTTCATGGTTCGGTCACCCGGCCGTTCCTGCAGGATGGGTCGGGTCCGCAGGGCCGGGTACCTGCAGATGCGGCAGCGCAGGGCGAAAGGAAACAGCGAGGGACTTTGCGCCTGGAGGGCGTTACCCGGCACAATCTGCACAGTCTGGACGCCGAATTTCCTCTCGGCGTTCTAACGGTCGTGACCGGCGTATCGGGTTCTGGAAAGTCGACGCTGGTAAGCCAAGTGCTGGCAGATGTCGTCGGCTCACACGTGCGCAACGACTCTCCAGAGACGGAGGATGTTGAAGTGGCACCGGGCGACCGGATGACCGTCCAGGAGATCACCGGTCTGGAAGGCATCGACCGGTTGGTACGCGTGGATCAGAAGCCAATTGGTAGAACGCCGCGATCCAACCTCGCCACTTATACCGGGCTGTTCGACGCAGTGCGGAAGCTCTATGCCAGCACCGATGCCGCCCGCTCCCGTGGCTTCAACGCCGGACGGTTTTCCTTCAATGTCGCCGCCGGACGCTGCGAAACCTGCCAGGGCGAGGGCTTCGTTGCCGTCGAGCTGCTCTTCCTGCCCGGCAGCTACGGACCTTGCCCGACTTGTCACGGCTCCCGCTACAATCCGGAGACGCTGGAAGTTACATACCGCGGAAGGAATATTGCGGAAGTACTCGGCCTGACGGTCGACGCCGCCGTAGAATTCCTGGCCGATGTTCCGGCCGCGGCGCGCAGCCTCGAAACACTTCGCGAAGTTGGACTGGGCTACCTGCGTTTGGGCCAGCCCGCCACCGAACTTTCCGGCGGCGAAGCCCAGCGGATCAAGCTGGCGACCGAACTTCAGCGATCCCGTCGCGGACACACGCTCTACCTTCTCGACGAGCCCACCACGGGACTGCATCCCGCAGACGTGCAGCTCCTGATGAAGCAACTCAACCGCCTTATCGGCGCCGGCAATACCGTCGTTCTCGTCGAACACGACATGGACGTTGCAGCGTCAGCGGACTGGGTTATTGATCTAGGACCCTCTGGTGGCGACGCCGGCGGACGCATCATGGCCGCCGGTCCGCCGCACACTGTCGCCGCGGAGAAGGGCAGTGTCACAGCGCCGTACCTCGCCAAGCGGTTAGCTGGCGCGCCAGCAGGCTCTGCGCCGTAAGGTGTTCCATTCCAAGTTTGGCCAGGCGGTCTCTCCAGCAATCCACTCTTCCCCCAGCGGCGCACTTTCCCTCCACATGGCCAGCCGCTTCTGAATTATCCACATCGTCTTGGCGAACCCTGGTATGACCGAAACTGGCCCACTAAAGTCGAAGACATGTTCGAGATATCAGCTTCCGGGAACACAGGCCAGGCCGTCGCCAAGGTCACGCGGACTCCGACCGGGACCTCTACAGCGACCTCCATAAATGGACGGGGCGAACCGGTCCGAGCCGTTGACAGTTCGGTCGTGGCGGATTTCGCTTCGTCCCTTTCTGAGCTCGATCAGGACGTTTCAGATGCGGAACTAATCGACCGGATCGCGGCCTTGGAGGAACTGAAGTCGGCTGCCTCTGCTGCCCAGGCGCACGCTACCGTAAGTTTCGATGTCTCCCACCGCAGAAAGCAGTCTGATGGCAGTACGCGGGCAAAACCGGGTGAAGGAATCGTCTCCCAAATTGCTCTCGCCCGCCACGACAGCCCTGCCTTGGGAAGCCGGCACCTGAGTGTGGGCAAAGCTCTGGTGAACGAAATGCCGCACACCCTGAACGCGCTGACCATCGGCGTGCTCAGCGAGTGGCGTGCGACCATTCTGGTCCGCGAGACCGCCTGTCTGGATGTCGAAGACCGTGCCCGGGTCGATGAGGCCATGGCCGCTGACCCGAAGGCGCTGAAGGGCTTGGGAGACCGGCGGCTTATCAGCGAGGCGAAGAAACACGCCTACGTGCTGGATCCGCGCTCGGTGGTTCGCCGGGCCGCCAAGGCCGAATCCGAACGCACGGTCACCTGCCGGCCCGCCCCTGACACCATGACCTATGTGACCGGTCTGTTGCCCGTTGCCCAGGGAGTTGCGGTGAAGGCAGCCCTGTCCCAGGCTGCGGACCACCACATACGGATCACCGGCGACGAACGCGGCCGCGGTCAGATCATGGCAGACACACTCGTCGAGCGCGTCACCGGCCGCACGTTCACCAACTCAACCCCGGGGGCGGCAGGTACCGACCAGCGTGCTGAACCCGCCGGGCTTCCGGGCGGTACTGCATTGTCCGCTGAAACTACAGGCCTCCCGGGCACGACCGGGTATCCGGAAGAGACAGCACGGCGACGCGACACCGTGCCGGGAACGTCCGGGCAGGACACTCCCGACGAAGGGAACAGCCTGAATACTCCTGCAGCCGGTGTGGGAGTCGAAGTCCAGTTGATCATGACTGACCGGGCGCTGTTCGCCGGCGACAACGAACCCGCCTACCTGCACGGCTACGGAACCGTACCGGCCGGGTGGGCCAGAAATCTGATCCGCAACGGCGGCAACACGGACGGCGACAACGTCAGTGGCCGCGAGGACGGCGGCAGTCACCACAATGCCACCAGCCCCCGTACCGGTGACGCCGGTCAATCCGCCGCGGGCCGGATATGGATCCGCAGGCTATACACCGCGCCCGACACCGGCCGGTTGATCAGCATGGACTCCAGGGCAAGGATCTTCCCTCAAGGATTACGAAGATTCCTCATCAGCCGGGATCAAACCTGCCGAACGCCCTGGTGCGACGCGCCGATCCGGCACATCGACCACATCACCCCACACAGCAAAGGTGGGCAAACCAGTGAGGCAAACTCCCAGGGATTGTGCCAACGTTGCAATCTCGCGAAGGAAGCGCCTGGCTTCACAGCCAAACCTATTGATGGGCCGAGGCACAGCGTCCAACTCACCACGCCCACCGGCCACACCTACGAATCAACAGCACCGCCACCCCCGGGCACCCCCTGGTTGGATATGGCAATGAGCAAGTCCAAACCGCGGGACATCATTCCGATTCGTACTGAACACCTGCGCCATTCGGGATGATCGATCGTTTGCTTGCCAGGATGTTCGGCAGACCCTCGAAATCCGCCAGCTCTTTCAGTAACACATACGTTGGGCGCATGAGCTGCAGCGTCCCATTCGCGGCACCTTGCAACACCTCCCGCACCGGTAACCAATGGGAGGCGTTCGCTTCTGTGGTCTGGTGCCGCGGCTCCAATGAAGGACCGACGACAGCAAGGTAGAAGTATGTATCAAAACGTTTGGGACCACCCGGAGGTGTTACCCAGTTGGCCCAAGGGAGGAGTTCACCCGCTTCGAGCACGGCCCCGGTCTCCTCCTGAACTTCCCGGAGTGCCGCTGCCACAAGGACCCGCGACATGTCATGCATGCTGGAGTGACCGGCGACCGCTACGGCGGACCGCTTCCAGGCCAACGCATGCCGATCCCAGACGGCTGGCGGCAACGTGTGCGCCTTGGCTGATTCATAGTCGACCGGATCAACGCGTCCACCGGGAAACACCACAGCGCCAGCCGCGAAGTCCATCGTCGAAACCCTGTGTTGGATGAACACTTCAACCTCAGGAGCATCGCGGCGCAGCATCAGAACACTGACAGCAAGGCGTGGTTCGACATGCTCGACGCCGGAAGGATCAGGATATGTTGCCATGCTGCCTCTATCTCAGCATTCGACGACGTTAACCGCCAGGCCGCCTTCGGCTGTCTCTTTGTACTTTGAGCTCATGTCCTTGCCGGTCTCGCGCATCGTAATGATGACTTCGTCGAGCGAAACATGATGAGTCCCGTCGCCCCAGAGGGCCATTCTTGCTGCGTTGATTGCTTTGGCAGAGGCGATGGCGTTGCGTTCGATGCACGGAATCTGGACGAGTCCGCCGATCGGATCGCAGGTCAGGCCGAGATTGTGCTCCATGGCAATCTCCGCCGCGTTTGCTACCTGTTCCGGCGTGCCGCCCATGATTTCGGCGAGCGCTCCCGCCGCCATCGACGACGCCGAGCCCACCTCACCCTGGCAGCCAACTTCAGCACCGGAGATGGAGGCCTGCTCCTTGTACAGCACGCCGATGGCACCGGCTGTGAGCAGGAACCGGACCGCGACGTCATCGCGCTCCTCCTGGGTTGCCTTGTCCATGCCGGCGGTATAACGGGTGGCGTAGTGCAGCACGGCCGGGATGATGCCGGCGGCACCGTTGGTCGGAGCGGTGACTACCCGCCCGCCCGAGGCATTCTCCTCGTTGACCGCCAGCGCTACCAGGTTGACCCATTCCTGCCAGAATTTTGGATCGTTGTCCGGGTCCTCACTGATCAGCCGCTGATGCCAGTTCGGAGCGCGGCGGCGGACGTTGAGCCCGCCGGGGAGCACATCCGTGCGCTTCAGGCTTGTCTCCACGCAGGCTTCCATCACGTCGCGGATATGCAGCAGCCCGGAGCGGATCTCCTCCTCCGAACGTTCGACTAACTCGTTGGTGCGCATGACCTCACCGACGCTGATGCCGCGGTCATTGCAGTGCCGCAGGAGTTCGACGGCGGTGCGGAAGGGAAGCGGCTGCTCCGCCTTGGAGGCGTCGAGTTCATCCGCTGCGGCGTCTTCTTCGCCTTCACGGACAATGAAGCCGCCGCCGACCGAGAAGAATGTGGCTTTGTGCAGGACGTTGCCGTCGTCGTCCGTGACCTGGAAGCTGACTCCGTTGGTGTGCCGCGGCAGGATGGTCAGCGGCCGCAGCACAATATCGTCGACGCCGTAGCTGATCTTCCGCCCCGGCGTACCATCAACACCTGGCGCGCCATCAACAGCCGGCACGCCCTCGACCTGGGACCCCAGATGCAGCTCACCGGACTCGGCGATCGCAGCGAGCCGGGATTCGACCTCGTCGGGCAGGATGAGTTCCGGTTCGAACCCTTCCAGTCCGAGCAGCACCGCGGTCATGGTGCCGTGCCCGCGGCCGGTTGCTGCGAGTGACCCGTAGAGGTCCACCCGCAAACCGGAGACGCTGTCCAGAATGCCGCGCTGAACCAGCTCACGCGCGAAAACGGACGCCGCCCGCATCGGTCCCACCGTGTGAGAACTGGAGGGACCGATCCCTACGGAGAAGAGGTCGAAAACGCCGACTGCCATGACTAGTCCTGTTCCGGCGGGGCAGAGTCAGCGAAACGGGCCACGCCTGGGTAGAGCGGATGTGCTTCGGCAAGCGCCGTTACACGTGCTGCCAGCGGCGCCAGGTCTGCGTCCGGTCCCGCAATCAGGGCCTGGGCGATGATGTCGGCAACTTCGGTAAAGGCATCGGCGCCGAAACCGCGGGTGGCCAATGCCGGCGTGCCGATCCGCAGGCCCGAAGTGACCATCGGCGGGCGCGGGTCGAAGGGAACGGCGTTGCGGTTGACGGTGATGTCGATGGCAGCGAGCCGATCCTCCCCTTCCTTGCCGTTCAGCTCGGAGTTGCGCAGGTCGACCAGCACCAGGTGCACATCGGTTCCGCCGGTCAGGACGGAAATTCCGGCCTCCGCCACGTCAGATTGCGAGAGCCGTTCGGCGAGGATCCGGGCGCCTTCCAGCACGCGCTCCTGCCGTTCTTTGAACTCGGGCGTCGCGGCCAGCTTGAATGCGACCGCCTTGCCGGCGATCACATGTTCCAGCGGTCCTCCCTGCTGACCCGGGAAAACAGCCGAGTTCACCTTTTTGGCGATGTCGGCGTCGTTGGAAAGGATGATTCCGCCGCGCGGCCCGGCGAGCGTCTTGTGCGTTGTCGACGTCGTCACGTGGGCATGCGGAACCGGATTCGGATGCAGCCCGGCAGCCACCAAACCAGCGAAGTGCGCCATATCCACCATCAGGTAAGCACCGACGGCATCAGCGATCCGGCGGAACTCGGCGAAGTCCAGCTGACGAGCGTACGCGGACCAGCCGGCGACTATGAGTTTGGGCTGGTGTTCGACGGCGAGGCGCTCGACCTCGGCCATATCGATCCGGTTGTCGTCCTCGCTGACCTGGTACGGAACCACGTTGTACAGCTTGCCGGAGAAGTTGATCTTCATTCCGTGCGTCAAGTGGCCGCCATGCGCGAGATTCAGGCCCAGGATGGTGTCGCCTGGCTTGATCAGCGCATGCATCACAGACGCATTCGCCTGCGCGCCGGAGTGCGGCTGGACGTTGGCGAAGCCGGCACCGAACAGGTCCTTGACCCGGTCGATCGCCAGCTGCTCAACGACGTCGACGTGCTCGCAGCCGCCGTAGTAACGCCGGCCGGGGTAGCCCTCGGCGTATTTGTTGGTCAGCACCGAACCCTGCGCCTGCATCACCGCGACGGCCGTATGGTTCTCGGACGCGATCATCTCCAGGCCGGAGCGCTGGCGGTGCAGTTCGGCGTCGATCTGTTCGGCGATTTCAGGATCGAGATCGCCGAGCAGAGCGTCCAGGTACGGTTCCTTGGTCTGCACGCCCGCGGCGTTGACCCCTGCCTGCGCGCTCACAGCTCGACTCCGTTGGTCTTGGCATACTCGTCGGCGCTCATCAGCGGACCTTCGGAGCTGACCTCCACGGTGAACAGCCAGCCCTCGCCGTACGGGTCGTTGTTGACCAGTGAAGGGTCATCGACGACGGCGTCGTTGACGGCGCTGACTTTGCCACTGACCGGCGCATAGAGGTCGGAAACGGATTTGGTCGACTCGACCTCACCGCAAACTTCACCGGCAGTGATCTCGGCACCGGCCTCGGGCAGGTCGACATAGACGATGTCGCCCAGTGCGTCGGTGGCCACGGAGGTGATGCCGATCCGCACGCCGTCGGCACCGGAGCTATCCACCCATTCGTGTTCGGCAGAGTACCGGTAATCGGTAAGGATGTTGTTACTCATAAGTGAGCCTTTCAGGTCTTCGCGCTACTTGTCGCGCTTGTAGAAGGGGAGTTTGACGACGTCGAACTTCTCCGGCTTGCCGCGGAGGTCGACTTCCACGGTGGTGCCCGGTTCGGAATGCGCGACGTCGACATAGGCCATCGCGACCGGGTGGCCCAGGGTGGGGCTCGGCGCTCCGGAAGTCACCTCGCCGACGACCTCGCCGTCGACCGAAACCGGGTAGTGCGAGCGGGCGGCGCGGCGTCCTTGTGCCGTCAGTCCGACCAGTTTGCGGGTCGCGCCCTGTTCCTTCTGTGCTTCGAGAGCGGAGCGGCCGACGAAGTCGCCCTCCTTGGAAAGGGCGACGACGGGGCCGAGGCCGGCCGCATAAGGGCTCGTCTCCAGCGAGAGCTCGTTGCCGTAGAGCGGCATGCCGGCTTCCAGTCGCAGTGAATCGCGTGAAGCCAGGCCCGCCGGCGTCAGCCCGGCGTCGGAGCCGCTCTCCAACAGAGTTGTCCACAACTGCGCCGCTTTGGCGTTCGGCAGGTACAGCTCGAAGCCATCCTCGCCGGTGTAGCCGGTGCGGGCGAGCAGCACATCGAGCGGGCCGCCGTCGGTGTTGACGGTGACGTCGGTGGCCGCGTAGTACTTCAGCCCCGTGACGTCCTCATGCTGCGAGGAGTCGATGAGCTTCAGCAGGATCCCTTCAGACTCAGGACCCTGCACAGCGATCAGGCTGGTCTCCGCGGACTGATCTTCAACCTCGACCTCGAACTGCGTCGATCGCTCGGCCAGGGCGGCGGCGACGGCGGGAGCGTTGCCGGCGTTGGGCACCACCAGGTAGTCGTTGTCGCCGCGGCGGTAGGTAATGAGGTCGTCGATAATTCCGCCGCCCTCATTGCACAACAGCGAGTACTTGGCGCGGCCAACCTTGACGGCGGAAAGCTTGCCGACCAGGGCGTAGTCGAGGAATTCGGCCGCCTGCGGGCCGCTCACCCTGACTTCGCCCATGTGGCTGAGGTCGAACAGACCAGCAGTTTCGCGCACCGCCTTGTGTTCGGCCAACTCGCTCTTGTACTTCAGCGGCATCTGCCAGCCGCCGAAGTCGGTGAAGAATGCGCCGAGCTTTTCGTGTTCGGCATAAAGGGCGGTCTGCCGGCTGGACTCTGTGCCGTTGCCGGGATTTTCCGATCCTGATGTTTCGTTGCTCATGGTTTCGCTCATTCCTAGTTGGCGTACTCTTCGATGGGCGGGCAGGTGCACACCAGGTTGCGGTCGCCGCGGGCGCCGTCGATCCGGCCGACCGGCGGGAAGTACTTGTCCATCCGCAGCGATGCCAGCGGGAACACCGCTTCCTCACGGGTATAGGGCCGGTCCCAGTCCGAGCTGGCGACGGCGGAAGCCGTGTGCGGCGCGCGGCGCAGCGGGCTTTCCTCGACGGCGTAGGTTCCGGCTGCGACGGCTTCCATCTCGCCGTGGATGGCGATCATGGCGTCGATGAACCGGTCCATTTCGTGCAGGTCTTCCGACTCGGTCGGCTCGACCATCAGCGTGCCGGCAACCGGGAACGCCAGCGTCGGGGCGTGGAAGCCGTAGTCGATCAGGCGCTTAGCCACATCCTCGGCGGTGACGCCGCTGCGGGCGGTCAGGTCCCGGAGGTCCAGAATGCACTCGTGCGCGACCAGGCCGTCCCGGCCGGTGTAGAGAACCGGGAAGTACTCGTTGAGCCGGGTCGCCACGTAGTTCGCGGCCAGCAGGGCACCGCGGGTCGCTTCGGTCAGGCCCTCGCCGCCCATCATGGCCACGTAGGCCCAGGAAATCGGCAGCACGCCGGCCGAACCGTAGCGGCTGGCCGAGATCGGCACTCCATTCGGCTGCGACGCGGCACTCTCAGCGCCGTCGTCGTCGTTATTCCCGGTTGCCGCGTCGCCGGGCAGGAACGGAGCCAAGTGCTTGGCAACAGCAACGGGCCCGACGCCGGGACCGCCGCCACCGTGCGGGATGCAGAAGGTCTTGTGCAGGTTCAGGTGCGAGACATCGCCGCCGAATTCACCCGGTTTGGCGAGGCCGACGAGGGCGTTCAGGTTCGCGCCGTCGATGTAGACCTGGCCGCCGGCGGCGTGCACCGAGTCGCAAACCATGCGGACGTCGTCGTCGTAAACGCCGTGCGTGGAGGGGTAGGTGATCATGATCGCGGACAGCGTGGCCGAATGCTGCTCGATCTTCGCGGCCAGGTCCTCATGGTTGATCGAACCGTCCTCGGCGGTGGCGACGACGACAACCTTCATGCCGGCGAGCACGGCCGAGGCCGCGTTGGTGCCGTGAGCCGACGCCGGGATCAGGCAGACATTGCGCTGACCTTCGCCGCGGGACTCGTGGTAGCGGCTGATCGCCAGCAGACCGGCGAGTTCACCCTGCGAGCCGGCGTTGGGCTGGATGGAGACGCTGTCGTAACCGGTGATTTCGGCCAGCCGGGACTCGAGGTCGCCGATCAGTTCGCGCCAGCCTTCGGTCTGGCTGTCCGGCGCGAAGGGGTGGATGGTGGCGAATTCCGGCCAACTGATGGACTCCATTTCCGCGGCGGCGTTCAGCTTCATGGTGCACGAGCCGAGCGGAATCATCGTCCGGTCGAGCGCCAAGTCGCGGTCGGAGAGGCGGCGCAGGTAGCGCATCATCCGGGTCTCCGAGCGGTACTGGGAGAAGACCGGGTGGGTCATGTAGGCGGAGGTGCGGTGCAGTTCCGGCTCCAGCTCGAAGCCCCGGGTCCCGCCGTCGAGCGCGTTCCGGATTGCCGTTTCCGGCTCGGAGATGCCGAACGCGGCGGCGATCGTGGCCAGGTGGTCCGCCGTCGTCGTCTCATCGCTGGAAATACCGATCTGGTCCGCGCTGATGAGGCGCAGGTTCACGCCGCCGGCCTCAGCTGAGGCAACGATGTCCGCCGCACGGCCGGGAGCCTGGACGGTGATGGTGTCGAAGAAGCGCTGGCTGGTCAGCTCGAAGCTGCCGTCGGTCAGCACCGAGGCGAGCGCCCGCGCGGAGTCGTGGGCGTGGGTGGCGATGGCGCGCAGCCCGTCAGGACCGTGGTAGACCGCGTACATGCCAGCGACAATGGCCAGCAGAGCCTGCGCGGTGCAGATATTCGAGGTGGCCTTCTCGCGGCGGATGTGCTGTTCGCGGGTCTGCAGCGCGAGGCGGAAGGCGGTGGTGCCGGCGTCGTCCTGGGAAACTCCGACGATACGGCCGGGAACGGAACGCTCCAGGCCCTTGCGGACGGCCATGTACGCGGCGTGCGGGCCGCCGAAGAACAGCGGGACACCCATGCGCTGGGCGGAGCCGACGGCGATATCGGCGCCCTGCTCGCCCGGAGCGGTGATCAGGGTCAGTGCCAGCAGGTCGGCCGCAACGGTGACCATCGCGCCGCGTTCCTTCGCCGCGTCGATGACAGCCTGGTGCTCGTGGATCCGGCCGGAAACGCCGGGCTGCTGCAGCACGATGCCGGCAATCTCGCCGTCGGGCAGTCCATTGCTGAGATCAGCGACCTCTACCTCGAAGTCCAGCGCGGAGGAACGGCCCTTCACGATGGCGATCGTCTGCGGCAGGCAGTCGGCGTCGAGGACGATTTTCCCGTCCGACTTGGCCTTGTTGGAGCGCCGCATCAGCAGCACGGCCTCGGCGACGGCGGAGGCTTCGTCCAGCAGGGAGGCGTTGGCGATCGGCAGGGCAGTCAAGTCCTGGACCATGGTCTGAAAGTTCAGCAGAGCCTCGAGGCGGCCCTGCGAAATCTCCGGCTGGTAGGGGGTGTAGGCGGTGTACCAGGCCGGGGACTGCAGCACATTGCGCAGAATCACCGGCGGGGTGAACGTGCCGTAGTAGCCCTGCCCGATCATCTGGGTCTTCATCACGTTCTTGGCGGCGATCGTCCGCAGGTCTGCGAGGACCTCGGATTCGCTGCGGGCCGGCGGCAGGTCCAGCGGGGCGCTCTGGCGGATGCTGGCGGGCACGGCTGTGTCGGCGAGTGCTTCGACACTGGGATAACCGACTGTCTTGAGCATGCTTTCGGCGTCGTTATTGCGCGCACCAATGTGGCGGTCGGCGAAAACCGGACTGGTTGAATTGGTCGAATGAACCGTCATGAGGAACTCCAAAGGTAGACGGCGTGCGGACACGCCAGTGGCTGGGTTCCTCCCCGCTCTGTAGTGGACCTGAGAGATTCCGCAGATCCTGATCGGATCCGCTTGCACCGTTGGTGAGCCACGGCTGTGCCGGGCTGCTTTCCAGAGTTGCCTGACGCAGCGGTACGGGTGCCTGAGAGGTTCCTGGGGAGGATTTGCTCCTACGGCGCCGGCCAAGGATGTTCGTCCTGCCGGGCTCTCCCGCTGCGGGTCAGCGGCGTATGCAGTTGTGGGTGGTTCGTATCACAGAATACGCGATGTCGCGTCGTGGGGCAAAAGCCGGGCCCGCGCATGCGCAGGCCCGGCTGGACGCCCTGACTATGCGCCGACCCTCGAGAGAATCGCCGTCGTCGCAGCACGGACGCCGGTGCTCAGCGTTGGCTCCATTAGCGGCGCAAATTGCGGGGAATGGTTCATCGGCACGGTATCGCCGGACTCGAGCAGCTCAGGCGGATGCCCACCGAAGAACCAGTAGACGGATGGAACACCGATCGCTTCAGCCAGGCTGCCGAAGTCCTCACTGCCCATTTGCGGCCGGCCCTCCACCACGTTGTCCTCCCCCAGCGCCTGGCGGAACTCAGTCAGTAGCCCAGCACTGGCTTCAGGGTCGTTCCAACATGCTGGGAACCTTGAGATCTCCTCAATCGCCGGCTCTGGAGCCCCGGACGCCTCCGCTTCAGAGCTGATAATCCGCCGCAAGGAGTGCAGAACCTTATCGCGCACGTCTTGACTGAAGGTGCGCACATTGAGGGTGAACTCGGCCGAGGCCGGGATGATGTTTTCCTTCAGCCCGGCGTGGAAGGTGCCAATGGTGACGACGGCGGATTCCCTTGGGTCTACTTCGCGCGCCACGATGGACTGGATCCGCACCACCATGTGGGCACCGAGCACGATCGGATCCACTGTGTCCTGCGGCTGGGAACCGTGCCCGCCGCGCCCGTAGACGCTGACCTTCCAGGAGTCGGCCATCGACATCGCGCTGCCACTGCGGACATGAACGGAACCTGCCACCTCCGGCATCACATGCTGTCCGAAGACAACTTCCGGACGTGGCGCCTTTTCCCAGAGTCCGTCGTCGACCATAGCCTTTGCCCCGGCAGCCGTCTCCTCTCCCGGCTGGAAGATGAAGACCACCGTGCCGGACCAGTTTCCACGGGCGTCGGCGAGCAGCTCCGCCGTCGTCAAGGCGGCCGTTACATGGGTGTCGTGTCCGCAGCCGTGCATCACGGGCACGTCCGTCCCATCGGGCAGGCTACCGGTGGCGGCACTTGCGTACTCCAGGCCCGTGTCCTCCTTGATCGGCAGTCCATCAGTGTCCGCCCGGAACGCCACGACCGGCCCGTCACCATTGCGCAGAACACCGACGACTCCGGTGCCGCCACAGCTGAAGGTCTCAACTCCAAGCGCATCGAGCCGTTCGGTAACGATTTCGGCCGTCCGATGCTCCTGCATGGACAGTTCCGGATTGGCGTGCAGCTGACGGTACAGGTCATGCATCTTCTGAGTCTGCGCACCATTGAGTTCTATCTTCGGGTTTGAGCCGGGGGCGTCGCTGGTCATGAGTCAGCCTCAATTCGTGTTCGGCAGTGGCGGGTCCACCGGCACCCACGTTACCCCGGCCGCAGCGGTGCAGTACGGGCCACGGCGGCCTGCCCCGGCGTCCTGTCCTCCAGCCGGAAATTTCAGATTTCCGGCCGGAGTGGCCGCGACTGCCAGTTGACCAAGTCCACGGTTTTAGCCGGGTATTTGGGTTTGCATGACGAGTTGGGCTTGTTTGAGGAGGTTTGACAGGACGCGGCTGGCGTCGCGTAGTGGTTCGTGGCTGGCCGTTGGTGCGGCCGCGGGGGCGGCTGCTGCCGGGCTGGCTGCGGGTTTGGTGGTGTGGCTGTCGGTGTTGGTGTGGGCGTGCAGGCACAGCAGGGCTGAGAGCAGGTCGGCGAGGCTGCCGTCTGCTTCGGCGGCGCCTTGGAGGAGTTCGTGGTGGATGCCCTGCAGTGCCGGTCCGGGGGTGCAGCCGAGTTCGTCGATGAACAGTTGGCGGCATTGTTCGTAGGCGTGCAGGGCGTCGGCGTGCCGGCCGGTGTTCCGCAGCGCACTCAGCAGGGCGGACCAGGCGTTTTCGTCGAGTTTGTCGGCGTCGATCGCGCGGCGGGCGAGTTGGATGGCGTCCTCGTTCTGGCCGGTCGCGGCCGCGGCGTTCGCGGCGGCGACCATGGCCCAGGACAGCCGTGCGGTATGGGTCTGACGTTCGGCTTCGGCCCAGGCCGCGGTTGGTTCGTTCGCGAGCAGCGGTTCGGCGGCGATGGCCAAAGCTTCCAGCAGCAGCGGGTATGCCTGGGCTGCGGGTGCGTGCTGGGCCCGGGCCAGCAGGTCGTTGAACCGGTCCAGGTCAAGATCGAGCAGGTCCCGGTCCATCACGTAGCCGGCGGTGACGGTGCGCAGGGCGCCGGTGCGGCTGGCGCCGGGCTGGATCCGGCGGCGCAGGATACTGATGTAGCTTTCC